>CAZCKG010000088.1:3649-7564 GCA_964498825.1 uncultured Methanosarcinales archaeon | reverse complement strand
CCAGAGGATAAACATTTACATATGAGCAGGTATTTTTAAAGAGAGATTTAGCTGGAGTAACGTTATTAGCTTTTTATTTTCAGCAAAAGAAAGCTGCCTGCCCGAGATATTTTCCGGAAAATCGGCGGCCAACGAGGGACTTTATGACTAATAAACTTGACCCATGGAGTTCAAGCGACATTACTGACTATTCTAAATTATTCGAAGAATTCGGGATTTCTCCTTTCGATAATCTGCTTCCAGAAATCCCATCCCCGCATATGTACATGCGGAGAAGAGTTATCTTCGGGCACCGTGATTACGAACAGATTGCAGAGGCAATGAGGACAGGTGCCCCTTTTTCGGTTATGGACGGGTTCATGCCTTCCGGAAGAGTTCACCTTGGGCACAAAATGGTTATGGACCAGATAATCTGGCACCAGGAAAGAGGAGCTTCCGCTTTTGTTGGGATTGCAGATAGAGAAGCATTTTCAGTACGCGGTTTTTCCTGGCAGAAGTGCAGAGAAATAGGAGTAGAAGAGTATATTTTAAGCCTTATTGCCCTTGGTTTTAAGCCAGATGGCCTTATTTACTTCCAGTCAGGCTGTGAAAGTGTAAAAGACCTGGCATTTGAACTCGGAGCTAAGGTCAATTTCTCAGAACTGAGTGCTATCTATGGTTTTTCAGGAGAAACAAACCTTTCCCATATGATCAGCGTGGCAACTCAGGCTGCAGATATCCTCCAGCCCCAGTTAGAAGAATTCGGAGGTCCAAAACCTGTTGTAGTTCCTGTAGGTCCTGACCAGGACCCTCACCTTCGGCTGACACGGGGACTTGCAGGCAAAATGAACATGTTCAGGATCGAAGAAAGAGAAACAGCAGAGGGATGGAAGTATCTCAGCATTCGTGGAAAAGGAGCGCCTAAGGAAGCCTTACAGGAACTCAAAAAGCGCATTCCTGGGAAAGTAAAAATCTATGAAGAGCACATTGATGTACTTCAGACTCCTGATTATGCGTTCCTTGAAAGATTTGGTTTACAAATAAACCAGCCTGAGAAAAGGAATTATTTCATAACCCAGATCCAGGAAATCGCTAAATTTGCTAATGGAGCTAAACCACCTGAGTTTTCTGAGTATGAAAAATACTTCGTTTTTAGAAAAATCTGGAAAATAACAAGGAAAATCCTTGAAGAAGTCGTGGCAGAAGTCGCAGCTGAGTTCGAAGGCTATGCTTTCATTCCCCCTGCATCTACTTACCACCGCTTCATGAGCGGGCTGCAGGGAGGAAAAATGTCAAGCAGCATTCCTGACAGCCATATTGCTCTTACGGATGACCCGAAAGAAGGGGCAAAAAAGGTGAAGAGAGCAAAGACAGGAGGCTGTGTAACCCTTGAAGAGCAGAAAAAACTGGGCGGAAAACCTGACGAATGCTCTGTCTTTGAACTAATGCTTTTCCACCTGATAGAAGACGATGAAGAACTGCTGGAAATCAGAGAAGAGTGTGTCTGCGGAACCAGAATGTGCGGCTCATGTAAACAGCTTGCAGCAGAAAAAATGTATGAGTTTCTCAAAGATCACCAGGAAAAACGTGAACTTGCAAGGGAACATCTTGACGAATATAAAATTATTTACAAAAAATAAGTCAATCATAAACTCATCAAAATCTTGTGTCAAACTCTAAAAATTCATCAAGTCAATATATCAAACTCTAATAATTCATTAAATCAATATACCAAACTCTAAAAAATTCATTAAACTCAAGTATTAAACTGTAGTAAACTCATTAAACTCTAATATCAAGCTCTTAATAGATTCAGGAATCTCAGGATATGATCATGTATGAGTGTTCAGGAAAACCTCACAATTAACGAGAAAAAAGTCTTGCTTGCCCTTGAAGAGTTGGGATTTGCAGCTCCCGAAAGATTGGAAGAAAAATCAGGGCTGCAGGTAGATGCGGCAATGCAGGCAGCCTTCATGCTTGCGGAAAAAGGGCTGGCTTCAGTTTCCGAAAAGGTGTTCGAAAGCTATTCCCTTACCAGCGAAGGAGAAGATTATACGAAAAATGGGCTTCCGGAGCGGCAGATTATTGATTCCCTCAAAGCCCCTACTTCTCTTGAAGATTTAAGAAAACGCTTTTCTCCTCAAATGGTAGGAATTGCTACTGGCTGGCTCGTAAAAAAGGGATGGGCAAAAATTGAAAACGGAGTGATGGTGCCTTCCGGGAAAACTGATGCCGGAAAAGATGAAGAAATACTTGTGGCTTTCGCAGGCAAAGTAAAAACACTTGAAGAGCTTGCAGCCGACGAAGGAACAGTAAAGGATCTTCTCAAGAGGAAAATCGTTGTAAAGCATGAGGAGAAATTCAGGACTGTTTCCATAACTGATGCAGGAAAGGCTCTTGCAGCCCAGGGGCTTGTCCTTGAAGAAGAAATTGCCCAGATCACATCCGAATTACTTAAGAGCGGAGCCTGGAAAGGGAAAAAATTCAGGCCATATCGGCTTGATATAACTCCAAAGCCTCTCTACGGATCCAAGATCCATCCTTACAGGCGTCTTATAGAACAGATGCGCCAGATCTTTTTGGAAATGGGCTTTACCGAGATCAAAGGTGGAATTATTCAGAGTTCTTTCTGGAATTTCGATGCCCTTTTCCAGCCTCAGGATCACCCTGCAAGAGATATGCAGGACACATTTCACCTTGGCAGTGTCTGCGAACTTCCAGAAGAATACTCTGACAGAGTAGCAGCAATGCACGAATGCGGAGGAGATATCGCCTCCTGTGGCTGGGGCGGAACCTGGGATAGGGAACTTGCCAGACGCAATGTGTTGAGAACGCATACAACCTCAGTCACAGTCAAGTACCTGGCAGATAATCCAGAACCCCCGGTAAAAGCTTTCTGCATCGACAGGGCTTACCGCAGGGAGACAATTGACCCTACCCATACTCCCGAATTCGAGCAGCTTGAAGGAGTTGTAATGGATAAAAACATGTCTTTTGCAGACCTTTTAGGGCTTCTGGCAGAATTCTACCACAGGATGGGGTTCGAAGAGGTTCGTTTCCGTCCAGGATATTTCCCATATACCGAGCCAAGCGTTGAACCTGAAGTTTATGTTGACGGCCTTGGCTGGGTTGAACTCGGAGGTGCAGGCGTTTTCAGAAAAGAGGTTACAGAACCTTTCGGGATCAAGGAACCCGTTCTTGCCTGGGGGCTAGGAGTCAGCAGGCTTGCTATGCTGAAACTCGGGCTTAAAGACTTAAGACTTCTCTATCAATCCGACATTGACTGGCTCAGAAAGAGTGAAGTTTGCAGAATATGAGGTAAAAGCCAAATAAGTTAAAGTTAAAGCCGCATAAGGTTAAAACTACTTTCATAGGGCTTATTCTTAAACTGAATTAATTCAATAAACGCCTGTTTCGGATAACAGGCACTCTTTTTTCGTTTTTAATTTATTTTAAACAGTATATATTTTTCAGGAAAAGTGTTCCTGTATCTGTATCTGAAAAGTTCGGGAGGTAAAATACTCTTAAATAACTCCAGATCCAAATTTTTGATATAAATTTCATACCGAAGAAAGATAAGAAAAGGGGGTAAAAACAACTATGGTCGGAGAAAAGTATCAGATGGTTACAGGTAAGGACTGGGGCAAAACAGCTTTTTTACTTTTTATATTTGTCACGGTAATGAGTCTCTCTTCTATTATCCTGTTCTCAGAATACTGGTATTTCTGGCTCCTGATAGTTGTGGGAGGAATGACACTAATTGTTACTTGGCATGCTAAAAATTTTGCGTACCGCTGTCCGGGATGTGGGGAAATTTTTGAGGTTTCGGCAATGGAAGACTTTTTTGGTCCAAATGGCGTCAATAAAAAATATCTCAGGTGTCCGAAGTGCGGAAAACGTGCCTGGGCTGAGATTTTGAGGATTAAATAACAAATT
>CAZCKG010000088.1:0-3549 GCA_964498825.1 uncultured Methanosarcinales archaeon | reverse complement strand
TTTTTCTTCCTGTGAACCTTGAAATGAATCGGATTCCTGCAGAAGCCAGTGCGGCTAGAGCCAGTATCTTTTTCAGACTGCGAAATATACCCAAAATCAATCACCCCATCTTTAAAGTTTTTGCATTTATAGCTACAATTACCGTACTCAGACTCATTAGAACTGCACCCATAGCAGGGCTCAGTAAAATTCCATATCCATAGAGGACTCCTGCTGCAAGAGGAATTGCAAAGATATTATATCCCGTTGCCCAGAGCAGGTTCTGATACATTTTGGAGTAAGTGCTTCTGGATAGCCGGATAATATTGAGAACATCCCTTGGGTCGTTTTTGACCAGTACGATATCCGCGGTTTCAATTGCTACGTCCGTACCTGCTCCGATGGCAATCCCGACGTCAGCCTGAGCCAGAGCAGGTGCATCATTAACTCCATCCCCAACCATGCCTGTGGGATACTGCTTCTGGACTTCTTTGACCTTCTCTGCCTTTTCATGTGGAAGGACTTCTGCGAAGTAATCATCAAGATCCAGTTCTCTGGCTACCCAGGCAGCCACATAACGGTTATCCCCTGTGAGCATGAGACACTTTATTCCCATACCTTTTAACTTTGAAATTGCTTCCCTGGACTCTTTTCGAATAATATCGGCAAGGGCAAGAGCTCCAGATAACCTGTCTCCTTCAAGTAAAAACACAACGGTTTTCCCCTGCGCTTCAATTTCCTCAATTTTTTTATTTTTGAAGGAAATCCCCTTTTCTTCAAGATAACCCGGACTTACGACAAGGAATTTCTTTCCTTCGATCAGGCCTTCTACGCCTTTTCCAGGGATTGAATTGAATTCTTCCACAGGCCGGATCTTCACTCCTTTTTCCCTCGCACTTTCCAGAATGCCTGATGCAATAGGATGTTCAGAACTGGCTTCAAGAGAGGCTGCCAGGCTCAAAATAATTTCTTTTTTGTTTTCAGTTTCATCTGTGTTTTCATTTTTGGTTTCTTGCCCGCTTTCACTTTCTTCTCCGCTTTCACTTTCCTCTTTGTGTTCAGTCTTCCCTCCAGAAAGGAAAACTATATCAGTGACTCCAAACCTGCCTTCAGTGAGCGTACCCGTTTTGTCAAAAATGAGAGCCTGAAGATTTCGTGCCCTCTCAAATGCCTGCCGGTCTCGAATAAGAAGCCCGGATTTTGCGGCAATTGATGTCGAAACCGCAACAACGAGAGGGATCGCAAGCCCAAGAGCATGCGGACAGGTAATAACCATGACAGTTACTGCCCTCTCCAGAGCAAAGACAAGCTGCTGGCCAAAGAAAATCCAGAGAAGGAATGTCAGAGTACCCACGGAAAGAGCTATAATCGTAAGATACATTGCAGCCCTGTTTGCCAGATCCTGAGTTTTCGATTTGCTCTCCTGGGCGGCTCTGACGAGTTCAACAACCTGATTGAGATAAGTGTCTTTGCCTGTTTTTTCCACTTCTACAACAAAGGCAGCCTCTCCGTTAATTGAGCCGCCGATAACTTCATTTCCCGGTTTTTTCGTGACAGGCTTTGACTCTCCTGTAAGCATTGATTCGTTGACGTTGCTTGTACCTTCCAGAACAGTTCCGTCTACAGGCACTTTTTCTCCGGGCTTTATCAGAACCTTATCCCCTATTTTTAACTGGTCAACTCCCACGTCAACAATTTCGCCATTATTCTTCAGGTGAGCAACCGACGGCATGATCTTTACCAGTTCCTCAAGGGCTCTTGAAGCTCCCATTACAGAACGCATTTCCAGCCAGTGCCCAAGCAGCATTACATCGATAAGGGTCACCAGTTCCCAGAAAAATACCTCTCCATGGAGCCCGAAAACCACAGCAGAACTGTAAAAGTAAGCTACACTGATAGCAATTGCTATCAGAGTCATCATTCCGGGGGACTTCTCAGCAAGCTCTTCTTTTATCCCTTTGAGAAAAGGATAACCTCCATAGAAATAAACAACAGAGGACAGCAAAAATGTAATAAAATCCGCCCCAGGGACATGAAGCTCAAAGTTAAAAAAGTCCTGAATTGTAGGAGAGAGCAGCAAAACCGGGAAGGTCAATATAAAAGAAACAATGAACCTTTGTCTAAAATCTTCAAGCATATGAGTGTGATGATTGCCGTGATCTTTCCCGCCTGACTGCTCATGGCCTTCATGTTTTCCCTCGGGTTTCATTCCTTCGTGCTGGCCATGTTTCATCTCCTCGTGCTGCTCATGACCCTCATGCTTCATTTCTTCGTGCTGCCTGTTACCATCGAGCCTCTCTTCCGCACGCTGCTCATGTTTCATTTCTTCATGATGGTCATAGCTCAGCGATTTCTCTCTAGTATGCATCGTTTTTTCTGTATGACCTTCATAAATCATACTTCCAGCAGAATCAACAGGATTATACTCCCCTTCTTTGTGAAATTCATTGGGATTTTCTGACATTTCCATTCCCTAGTCGTATTTTTTACCGTGAGGAGAAGGCTCATTTACTTGAGCATTGAAATTATTGATACCCTTTCCCGTCTCTTCAGCCTGCATATCCCCAATGCTCCTGATTGTAATTTTATTCAATGTGTTGGACCGGAGGAAGGAGAGAAATAGAAGATTTTTAAGATTTAGAAGATTTTTAGGATTTTAGTGTATGCCTGCAGATGCAGCTGATATTTAATAGTAAAGAGATCTTCTAAATATGTTTTGTTCTAAATAGATTTTCTACAAGGAATTTATAATAATATGATTATATAAATATTGCTATCTTGTATTAATGTATAGGTAAAGTTTATCCGTAAGAATATTACGAAAAAACAAACTACACCAAAAATGGATAAGGGCTGCATGGGTGCTTATTCTGAAAACATACTCATGTAATTTGCAAAGAATTGCATAAAAAATACTGATTGCAAGGTATCCACAAAACATAGAATATGGAAGAGTATACTTTGGGATATGAGTACTCCTGATAAATAATGCTTTTTGATTACTGGTTTAAATGCTTAAATCTAAAAAAGTCTTTTAATAAACATAGGGGGAAAAATATGGGTGGATGTGATTCTGTAACTTACCACAACGTTACACAAAATGTATTTAATTGTTTGAAAAAGAAACTTGAAAATGCCGGTATAAAAGTACCTGCAGGAAACGAAGGTGAAATCGAAGGATATGGAGTTAAAGGCCATTTCAAATGGGATGGGGCAGCGAATATTACTGTTACTGTTACGGATAAGCCATTAATTCTCCCCTGTGGGACGATAATGGGAATACTTAATGATGCTGTCCATGCTTGTGGTGGAACGAATTAACAAACAGTAATAGAAGAAGCATTAAGAGAGCAAAAAGAGAGCAAAAAAAAATTTGCAACATGGGACAGCGTCGAAAAATAAAGTACACTTTAAAAATAATTTACTGTTAAGTAAGGGAGTTCTGTAAAGTCTTCGGGACTTTAGATTCTTTTTCAGTAGCTTCAAAATTGTATAAATTATTAATACTTCAGCCCCTGAAAACGTTACAGAAACTATCTTTGTTTTTACAGAGTTAATGATGATCAACTT
>CAZCKG010000087.1:0-7615 GCA_964498825.1 uncultured Methanosarcinales archaeon | reverse complement strand
CTGCTCATGTCTCCTATGCAGGCCGAAAAACAGTACTCTGCAGCGGGATATGTCACTTCATCAGAACTTGACACCTGCATGCTTGAATCCATTCTTTCCTGTAAACTTGAGGATTTTGAATATGAAATTTCGCCTCTGTCTGCACTCAATATGTCTGCATCTAAAAATTCAGTTGTGGAAAACCCTTCTCATACCCTTTTTGCTAAAGAACAGAAACACAGAACTTTTGCTGACCTTGTAGCCGAATATCTGTCCCTTTCTCTGGTCTTATATGAAGTTTCACCTTCTGGCAATTCCTTTCCTCTAAATCCTCTTGCTGCAGATTATTCTCTGCAGAATTCTGAGGCCATTTCTTCTTATCTGGATCATAGAGTTGCAGGAAGGTTCTCTTACAGGTTTGAAGCATACTGGCAGCCTGTAGATGTTTTTCCTATGAGAAGCGAAATTATTATAGGAGAAGAGCCTCCTGAAAATACATTCCGGCAAAGTACAAAACTATCTATGCCTCTTTATGCAAATTCCCCTGCAAGAAATACCCTTTTTGCCTGTGTCAATGACTCCGTGCTTGAGACTTCCCTAAGCTCTTCAGATGATGAAGCTTCAAGGTTGCTATCTCAGGTTTTTAATGATACCCTTGACGCTGCCGCCCAGGAAGGAGCAGAAGCGGTTGTTGAAATTCTTTTTCCCTCGGATTATTCCGGGACGGTTTTTGGGGAAAATTCTGAAGAATCTCTTCAGACTCTGCTTTATGGGATTTCCGAAAATTCTGGAGATAATTCTCCTTCTGCGGAGGAAAAATTTGTGGTATACTACAGGGATATGCTTGATACGGGATTTCCTCTTGATTTCGGAGCTTTACCTGAAAATTCATCCACAGATGATCTTTCCTTGCTTAAAAATCAGCTTGAGGTCTTTATTAAAAAAGATATCAGAGCACGGCTTGAAGTTGAGTGTTCAGGCGAAATTGGCAAAACTGTCCGTTCCATTGTGGAAACTGAAGACCTCTCGGAAGCTCAGGTTCTTCGGGATTCATTCATTGATTCAGTTTACAGGAAAATAAATCCCGGAGGAGCACGAATAGTTTTGAGCCTCTGGAAATCTTCATAATATACAATTGGTTTTTTGCATACAAAACTCAGCTTTTTCTCGATATGCCTCTATGAATTGGTTTTTCCAGTATGGACGGAGGCTCAATACTTTTTGCCCCAACAAAAAGTATATATTATATGGTGCGCTCTCTAGTCATGTTTTTACCGAAAAACTCATGCTTTTACAGGAATTCCTGAAAAGCCACGCAGCAGTTTGCTGTGGCGGATTAAAATCTCCCGATCGATGGGTCCGTTATAGTCGGTAAAGATATAACTTCAGCCCGAAGGGATTTCTTCAGGCATCGATCAATTGATATCAGGAGAATTGATTATGGCAAAAATGCACACAAAAAGAAAAGGTAAATCTGCTTCCACAAAGCCTATCAGGACCGAACCGCCTGAGTGGTGCAAGATTGGCGCAGATGAAGTCGTTACAATCACTCTGGACCTCTGGAAACAGGGAGTTTCCACTTCAGAAATCGGCATGATTCTGAGGGACAGGTATGGAGTTCCCGATGCAAAGCTTATCACAGGCAAGAAGATCACAGCCATCCTCAAGGAAAACAATGTTGCTTCCAACATCCCTGAAGATCTTACCAATCTCATTGTGAAGGCCCTGGGGCTTAGAAAGCATCTTTCTATCAATAAGAAGGATGTCCACAACAAGCGTGCCCTTAACCTGACTGAGTCCAAGATCAGAAGGCTTGTTAAGTATTACCAGCAGGAAAAGGTGCTTCCAAGAGACTGGTTCTACAAGCCTGAGACTGCAGAAATGATGATTACCAGGTAAGCCTGAAAATCTATTTTTGGTCGGTTTTGTTTTTTCTGCAAAACCGTACCTCTGGTTATTTTTAAAGATTGCTCTTTTACTCTTTCTTCCGAATTAAGAGATAGTTAAAAAATTAGAAAATAAGTTTCACAGCTATTTTTCTGTATTTTCATTGATTATTTCCAGGCTAACGTCAATCCATCTTGATTTATGGATAAGAGATCCCATTGAGATGACGTCTACCCCGGTTTTCGCATAAGCTTCAAGATTTGCCTGAGAAATTCCTCCTGACGCTTCAACGATAACCGAGTCCCTGAGCCCTTTTTCTTTAAGCATTCCAAGGGTCTTTCTGATGGTTTCAGGCTGCATGTTATCCAGCATGATAATGTCAGCTCCGAGTTTTGCAGCAAACACGGCGTCTTCTGCAGATTCAACTTCGACCTCTATTTTCCGGGTAAAGCTGGTTTTTTTAGCTTCCCTGATTGAGGCTTCTATTCCCATCAGTTTGATATGGTTGTCTTTAATCATGACAGAATCGGAAAGGTTGAACCTGTGTGTGTCCCCTCCGCCTGCAGCTACAGCCAGTTTTTCGAATTTCCTTATGCCTGGTGTGGTTTTTCTGGTACATGCTATTCTCATAGTTTCCGAATGTTCCCTTACTATATCCACGCAGGTCCGGGTAAGGGTTGCAATTCCGCTAAGGTGCCCGAGAAAGTTCAGGGTAAGCCTTTCTGCTCTAAGAATCGATACAGCTCCTCCTTTTAACCTGAAAATTATATCTCCTTCTTTGAGGCAATCTCCGTCTTTAAGAGTGGTTTCAGCCTGAACTCCAAGATAGCAAAAAATTGAACCGGCTTCTTTAAGCCCGGCAATTATACAGTTCTCTTTTGTGAAAATGATGGCTTCCGAAGGTCTGTCAGGCACAATAGTACATGATACATCATCGTACCCCAGATCTTCCTCTATAAAAGTTTCAACCTCTTTAATAAGCATGATTTTTACCCTGCTATTTAATGTTGCCCGGACTTATAAGAGGTACGGCATTTTTTCCTAGATATCTTACAATGAGTGAAACAAACGGTAAGAGAAACTTTTACTAATAAATAAGAGATGTTCAACAACAGAAGGTTTTAAGAGAGGGAAAGGAATACAGTATCTCGCCCCTCAAGTTTATAATGCAGGGTACTCAAATCTAAAGATCAAAATTTATTGATTATTTGTCAGGAGCCTGGAACGCTGAAAATAGGAATTATTGGTTGCGGATTTATTGGTGGACAGATTTGCAGGGCTATTGATGCCGGTACTATTAATGCAGAACTGCATGCTTTATGTGATTCTTCCGAGAGCAAAGTCCTTGAACTTGCAGCCTCTCTGAAAAAGTGCAGTCCTGCCTATATGAAGATTGAGGAACTATTAAGCAGTGTGGATCTTGTTATAGAAAGCGCCTCTCAAAATGCTGTCAGGTTCATCGTGCCTCAAGCCCTTGAAGCAGGGTGTGATGTCATAGTTCTCAGTGTAGGAGCTCTTGCTGACGAAGAACTCAGAGAAAGGCTCTTTGGCCTTGCAAAGCAGAATAAATGCAAGCTCTATTTCCCTTCAGGCGCCGTTGTTGGTATAGATGGAATAAACTCTGCATCAGCTGCTGGAATTTCGTCAGTTACCCTTACAACCAGAAAACCTCCTTCAGGGCTTGCAGGAGCTCCACATGTTGTAAATATGGGAATTGAACTTGAAAAAATAATAAAAGAAACACTTCTCTTTGAAGGCCCTGCCTCAAAAGCTGTCAAAGCCTTTCCTGCAAATGTAAACGTAGCAGCCACAATAAGCCTTGCAGGCATAGGCTTTGAGAGAACAATAGTAAGAGTCATTGCCGACCCTACTCTTTCCAGGAATGTGCATGAGGTCACTGTAGAAGGGGAATTCGGCAAATTTACCACAAAAGTAGAAAATCTTCCTTCTCCCGAAAACCCCAAAACCAGCTATCTTGCTGCCCTTTCTGCAATCTCAACCCTGAAAAAAATTCTAAGTCCCGTTCAAATTGGAACCTGAATTTGGAGAAAAAGTATGTGTTAATTTCACATCATTTTTCTTTCATTATTTCTCTGGTTTCCTCAATTTTTTATGACTTCTTTGCCAAATCTTCACGTTTTGATTCATCCATCGCCTGTCATCTGTAACCTAATGTTGCGTGTCTCCGTCTTTTGAAACTATCCGAAACACCTTTACAAATCCATATGCTTTGAGGTAAACTACAAGTCCTTTAGGAGGAGTTTCTACTGTTTCAAGTGACATATTTCCCTTTTTTTCTGGATTTATCAAAAGATTATTTTTGACCTGGTAAGAAAATTCTATTCTTTCTTTCTTATTGCTTTAAGGTTTTTTACACTTACGTATCATGTATCAAACAAAACAAATTCGAGATTAAAACCACGTTCTTCGGCTTTGTCAATCATATCGAGGAAATGGTCATTCTTTGTTTTGTCGTCTTCATCGATTTTTTAAATGAAATTAGGTTTTCGGTATTTCAAGTGCGTAAGTCCTAACCAGATTACCATGTAATTCTCCATCCCTGGAAAAAAGCTGATATCCATATTCACCGGCTCTCTGGTGGAGAACTTTAAATAGTTCTTTAATTGGAGTGTTTTCAGGATACTCAAGAAGATTGTCTTCTCCGAGAATTTCTTTTATCTGGGCAAAGGTTTTTACTCGAATTTTCGTATTTCTTCCGCAGTACTTGCAGTTTTGTTTTATTTTTTTCGTCTTTAATTATGCTTTCATTCCCGCTTTCTGGACAAAAAGTATTTTACCAATTGGTACCTTTCGATATTATTCACAATTGTGAATTGTCACTGAAAAATTCAAAATTTCCGATGCAATCAAAACAAAAATCCAAATCAAAAGTCGGTATTCATCCATGGAAAAAGAAAATATTCAGGACACGTTGCTCAAAGAGCTTGCAGGATTGGAGTGTTTACTTATTTCATATTCAGGGGGAATAGACAGTACTTTGCTCGCATTACTTGCACAAAAGGCACTTCAGAATAAGGTCAAATGTATACTTCTTGATGCTCCTCTTGTCCCAAGAAGAGCTGTTGACGAAGCAGAAAAAATCGCAAGTGAATTTGGATTATCCTGCTCTACAATTCCCTTTCCTATACTGGAAAATGAAGAATTCAGGAAAAATAGTCCCAACCGCTGCTATATCTGCAAAAAACAATCTGCCAGGATCTTGAAAGATCAGGCTGAAAAATTGGGAATTCCAAATATAGCTGATGGGATTAATGCTTCCGATCTCAACGAATACCGTCCAGGACTTCAGGCAAGCATTGAAGAAGGAATCCTTCATCCTTTTCTTTCACTTGGGATTCAAAAGAAGCAGATCAGGCAAATATCTCAGGACTCTGGCCTTGATTTCTGGGACAAACCGTCAGCTTCATGTCTTGCATCGAGAATTCCATATGGGGAAGAAATAACACTTGAGAAGCTGCAAATGATAGAAAATGCAGAAAATTTGCTGCATGATCTCGGTTTTTCCAATCTGCGCGTAAGACTTCATGGTAAGATTGCAAGAATAGAATTGATACCTGAAGAATTCGAGAAGGCAGTAAATACGCGAGATCAAATCGTAGAATTACTGCAGGGATGCGGTTTTTCATACATTACCCTCGACCTTAAAGGATATAGAAGCGGGAGTATGGATGAAATATTATGAAAATTGAAGATTGCATTGCTGATTTCCAGATACCCAAGCACCTTCATTATATGGATAGTGCGGCAACCAGCCTTGTTCCTGAGCCTGTAATAGCTTCAATGAATGAATACGATCGGCAGTACCGCGCTAACGTGGGCAGAGGAATGCATAGGCTCACGAGAGTTGCAACCCAGAGGTATCAGGATGCACATGATTCAATTGGCAATTTCATTGGTGGGAAAGAAGGAATAACAGTTTTTACCAAAAACACAACAGAAGCTATCAACACGGTTGCACTCGGAATGGACTGGCAACCAGGGGACAAAATAGTAACAACGATTACGGAGCATCACTCCAATCTTCTTCCCTGGCTTCGCTTGCGTCAAAAAGGGGTTGAGGTAGTTATTGTCCGTCCTGGTCCTGACGGTATTTTTGATTTAGGGACTTTTAATGAAACAATTACTACTGACACAAAGCTAGTTGCAGTCAGTCATGTTTCTAATGTGCTCGGTACTGTGCAGCCTGTCCGCGAGATTTCTGCAATCTGCAAAGAGCGTGGAGCATATTTCCTGGTTGATGCTGCCCAGTCAGTTCCCCATTTCCCTGTAAATGCTAAAGAAATGGAATGCGACTTTTTGTGTTTTTCAGGGCACAAGATGCTGGGGCCCTCTGGAACCGGAATTCTGTGGATGAGAAATGCAGAAACTTCTTCTCTTATTTCTCCTCTCATAATAGGAGGAGGTACAGTTGATGATGTCACTACCGAAGATTATACTTTAACTAACGGATACAGGCGATTTGAAGGGGGTACCCCAAATATTTCAGGAGCAATTGGCCTGGTTCAGGCCGTTAAATATCTCGAAAGCCTGGGAATGGAAGCTATATTCAAACATGAACAGGAGCTTACTGAATACCTGCTTGCAGGACTTGAAGGTATCGAACATGTCACTGTTTATGGGCCAGAGGATATCAAAAAAAGGATAGGTGTTATCTCTTTTACTATTGATGGGATTCACCCTCATGAAATAGCTTATTTACTTGATGAAAGAGCATCAATTCTGGTCCGTTCCGGAGACCATTGCTGTATTCCTCTTATGAGGCATCTGGGGCTTGAAAATGGTACTGTAAGAGCAAGCCTGTATTTGTATAATACTTTAGAAGAAGTTGATCTGCTTATTGAAACAATTAAAGAAATCGTGCGTATGGTGTAAAGATGTATAATATAAGGATGTAT
The DNA here is from genome assembly GCA_964498825.1 of uncultured Methanosarcinales archaeon. Classification (GTDB taxonomy): domain Archaea; phylum Halobacteriota; class Methanosarcinia; order Methanosarcinales; family Methanosarcinaceae; genus Methanosarcina. The sequence goes on along the minus strand of CAZCKG010000087.1, from coordinate 833 downwards.
GGTACATTACCCTGTATAAAATGTGAAAACGGATCAATGATTCCATCTTCACACGAAGTTATAGTTGAAGTACCTCTTGCAGTCTTCGTAAATGGCCGCCATGCTCTAACTGCGATGATAAGTCCTACAATGCTTGAAGAATTTATAACAGGATTTCTGTATACGGAAAAAATAATTGGCAAACTTGAAGATATAGAATCCTTACGTATAGAAGGAAAAGGAGAAGAGGGAGGGGAAGAAAGAGAGAAAAAAGAGGAAAAAAAAAGCGAAGAAGAGAGTGCTGGTCCTTTGAGTGCCAGCGTACTTACGAAAAATCCTTTTTCGATAATGCTTTCAAGCAAAACCGTCCTTTCAGGATGCGGGGGCGACACTTCATTTGTAAATGCTGACAGGCTTCCGAAAATTCAATCTGATATGGTCATTGAACTTTCCACAATAAAGACAATAATGAAAGAGACGCTTGTATCAGACCTTCACACCAGAACAGGCGGCATACATATCGTAGGGCTTTTCGGACCCGGGGGCAAAATCTGCATAATAGAAGACATAGGCAGACATAACGCTCTTGACAAAGTAATAGGTTATGGATTGAAACATGGTGTGGACTTTTCCAAGACAATTGTGACCTGCTCGGGAAGGCTTTCCTCTGAAATGATAAGGAAATGTCTGGTAGCCAATATCCCTATTATTGCCTCCAGAGGTGCAACAACTACACTTGCCATAAGTATAGGGGAACAGGCAGGTCTTACTATTATTGGTTTTGTCCGAAGCCATAAAATGAATATTTACACGGGTGCGGAAAGGATTAAGAGCCTATCCGAAAATTCATTAAT
>CAZCKG010000086.1:0-7653 GCA_964498825.1 uncultured Methanosarcinales archaeon | reverse complement strand
ATAACATTCTATAGTGAATAACATTCTATAGTAAAGGCAGTAACCATTCCTGTCATGTGGAGAATAATACGTTTACGTCCAATGACTGTCCGGTGTCTGAAATGACAGGACAGTATCTGAGATTAGAATCAAGAATAAGAACAATCTCAGTGATGTTTCTGATATAAAATAAGAGGTAATTTTATGGCTGAGGATGCTGAATCCAGAGAAAATGTAGAAAGCCCATCTTCTAAAAAAAGTAAAAAAAGTATCACTATTGAATTCGTGAAACCAGATAACTTCAGGCAGATATACGCTATAGGAGCTGCAGGTGGGCACAGCCCTTATGATTTCAGGATTGGTTTTTACAACGACACACCCAAGATGTTTGGGGACGCCTCCGAAGCGAGAGTTATAGAAAGAAGCGTTGAAACCGAAATCATACTCTCTCCTGTTGCTGCTCTTGAACTTAACCGCTGGCTTACCCAGCATATAAATGAATACGAATCAGTTTTTGGCCCCATTGCAAGAGCAATCCCGAGAGCGAAAAAAGAACCTGCAAAGCAGATTGATGAAAGCACGAATATTCAGGGTTACATCTGAATAGTTAAGACATACACTAACTCCTTCTAAAGTCCTGGCTGTCTAAAATGTAGCTTCTGAAAGGAATAATTCAGACTGAAATAGATTCGGAGAACTCTGGAGATCGATGGTTATATATCTCTGTAAAGGGTATGTTATCTTCAGTTTTCTTAAAAGCCGGTGGAGTGAAGATCAAAAGTAATTTTTCAGTTGCAGACAGGGAGTTGCATATAAAGGCGACATGCTGACCGCAAGTATGGATGGAGACTTTGTGAAATTTGCTCGTCAGCGGCTTTGGGACGAGAAAGAGGAGCCCTAGAGTACAGGGAACCGCGAATTAGGAATAAATAAGCGAGGGTTTAATTTTGTTCCCAAATAAAAAAGTTCAGAAAATTGTTGGATCAAGGATCCAGGTAGAAATGAAAGGCGATCTTAATCTGCTTGAAGGCACTCTTAAGAGTGTAGATGACTACATGAACCTGCATCTTGTGGACACAATGGAAATTGTAAACGGAGAAAAAGTTCGTTCTCTAGGTTCTGTAGTGCTTCGAGGAAATAATATCATACTGATCACTCCTGTAGAAGATTAAACTTCACAAGGAAACTTTATTAGTGTGGAAGCATGGATCTGGAAGAAGAAGCATATAATATTATAAGAAGACATAAAGACGGCGTTTTCCAGAACGTTATCTGGAAAGAGCTGGACATAGACAGCAGGAAATGTTCCAGAATCATAAAAAAGCTTCTGGATAAAGATCTTATTATCCGTGAGATTGCTGTCTCAAATGGGGCAAGAACATATCTCCTGAAAGCAAAAGAAGATGTCAAGGAAAAATATGACCTACTGCTCGCAGGAGACATGTTTTCTTCATGTACAGGATGTACCGGTGAGTGTGCACCTGAATATTGCGGAAGACTCAGTGAGTGGATAGGAAGCCTCATGGAAGAAGCCAGAAAATCAGAAGAAGCTTACGAAACTGATGAAAATCTTGACTATGAGGAAGATGTTGAGGAAGAGATCTGAAAAGCCTCTACTTAGAAGGAATCTCTAACAGAATATAAAGTGTGTATGCTTGGAAATGCAGACAGGCGATAACTATATATAGAAGAAACCCTTATTGAAGATCCCCTTCAATAAGGGAAAACGCCTAATAATACCCAAAAAGCTCCGGTAGTGTAGCTCGGCCAATCATTCCGGCCTTTCGAGCCGAAGACTCGGGTTCGAATCCCGACCGGAGCACTACACTTATTTTTCTCGACTAATAGGCTGAATAAATCTCTTTAATTTTCTTTTAAAGCATTTTCTACAGAGAAATATGCTGTAAAATACTTTATTAGAGTTGAATTTTCAAGATTTTATTGTTTTCAGGATCTGGCTCAGGGCGCATTTTCCTGATCTCCTGATTTTGACCCATATTTTTGTAATATATTTTTCAATCTCCTTAAAAGGAACTTTTACTGCAGGTTGCGCCATAAGCTTATAAAGACAGAAAGGGAAGAAACTTTTAAATCATATATATAAAGTTTTATCTGCTTAACACAATCCCTAAAAAGAACTCCACAGGGGACAGATTTATATACAACTGAGTCTATTGAAGGTTCCGCTGTAAGATGCAAAGTGCTCCGGTAGTGTAGCTCGGCCAATCATTCCGGCCTTTCGAGCCGAAGACTCGGGTTCGAATCCCGACCGGAGCACCATAACAATTTATTTATATTAATTATTTATCAACTTCTTCCATGTTTTATTTTAACTAGTTTTTTATAACATTTTTTTCAGAGAAGTGAAAACACATTACTGGGTATTTTCGTTTTTGGTTTCTGAATTTTTGATATTTTGATGTTCTGAATTTTTGATATTTTGCTGGTTTCCTTAAGGTCTCAGTTTTTTTTCAGGACGTGATGGTGAAATGCCTTAATCTCCTCAATTTTTTCCAGATTCTGTTCTTCATCAAATATGTCTGCAGTGCTTAGAGGCTCAAGCTCTGCATTTGCTACCTGGTATACAGATTTCAGCCCCTGCTCCCTGGCAAGAACTCTTAAAGTTTCCAGAGACCATACAGTCTGGACGAGTGAGACTTTCAGACCGTACTGAGAAACTGCTTTACCCAGATTTCCAAGTACCTGAATTATAAACTTAGCGTGAATCTCATCTTTTTTCCTTAGAGTGATTTTTCCCAGATCTTCAAGAAGGAGTGCAGTCTCAGTTGTGTTCTTCTCAATTTTCTGCTCGGCTGAGGAAATTCCTATCTCACCAAGCAGACCTATAGCATCAGATCCTGTTCCAGAGAGGTTTTTGTCCAGAGCTTTTACGGCAAGCTGCATAAGGTAAACTTCAGCAAGGCTTACCATGGTTTCCATTTTCCTTCTTGAGGAAAACTTCCCGCAGTTTCCGAGAGATTCGGCTGCACCTTTTGATGCCGAACAGATACCTTTTGTTGCAAAGTCAAGAGCAAGGCTTCCAAGTACGGATAAAGCCTTTACGGCAAGGGACTCCCTTTCGTTACCTGCAGCTTCAATCGTCACAAGTTCAAGAGCACGACTTGAAGCCAGACATGCAGGTTCCATTCCTTTTTCAGCAGCTATCCTGCCTATGTCTCCTGTAGCTATCAACAGGGCTTTCGCATCAAGCTCATTTTCAGCAGTAACCTCCTGGTTGATTCGCCTGATTGTAAAATCTTTTAGTTTATCAATAGCTTCCGAGGTTCCTTTCGAATCCTCATCATATGCTTTTTTAAACCCCTCTTCAATCGCCCTTACCTCAGCAAGATCACTTTCATCCGAAAACATAGCATACCCCAAATAATTTCTTTTAATCCCGGATTAATCTGGGATAATCCTCATATATAATTCCCGTTTAATCCTATGCTCTCTCCCCAGATCAGTTTTCCTATTGATCATCTCTGGAGCTGCTTTTTGATTCCATATCCGCCAGGGTAAAACCTTCAAAAAATAGAAAACATGAATTATGAAAAGGTAAAGTATATATATCAATGTACATTATTATGCTCTATTGTACTATAGTGTAGAATGAAAATATTATCATTATGATCAAAGGAAAATTTCCGAAAAAAATGAATACAGGAAACGGGTTTTAATGAAATCTCAGGATATTGCTATTGTTGGAATTTTGCTCGCTGTCGGCGCAATAGTGCGCTACTTATCCCTGGTAATCCCGGGCCCGATCGTCTCGAATCTCGTAATAGCCTTTTATAGTCTTGCCATTATTCTTGTAATACCCACATTAACAGAAGTAATAGGAATCGGGATTGTAGCAGGCATAGTGTGTGCCCTGCTAAGTCATTCCATATTCCCGCCTGCAAACCTTATCAGTGAACCTGTAGGTGCGATTGCATGTCTCTTGACCTATAAAGCCCTCAGGAGTAAACTTTCCCTTGCTCCTGCTCTTTCAACTCTTATAAGTACTCTGACAAGCGGCATAACTTTTGTAATTGTTGCAATGGCTCTGGTTGCTCCTGCAATCCTCTCCAAGTTCGCGACAATGGGCGCTTTCGTAGCTGCTATTATTCCCATTGTAGTACTAACTGCTGTCGCAAACGCTGTTATTGTCCAGATATTATACATTCCTGCCTCAAAAGTGCTTGCCCGAGGAAAAGCATGATTGAACTCAGAGATTTCTCTTACACTTACGGCGTAGCCGAAAACCCTGCTCTGGAAAATATCAGTCTGGATGTCCAGGAAGGGGAACTGCTCCTGGTAACAGGGCACAGTGCAGCTGGAAAAACTACGCTTGCTCTTGCACTGGCAGGAATCCTGCACCACGAGATAGGGGGCAAAGTCGAAGGAGAAATTCTCTTCAAAAATAGGAATATCAGAGATTTTGACGGAATGAAAGAGTTGAGCAGGCATATAGGGATGGTTTTTGACGATGCCGAATCCCAGCTGATCTTTACAAGTGTCGAAGAAGAAATCCGTTCAGGCTTAGAGAACCGCGGTCACTCCGAAAAAGAAATTGTGCGCAGACTGGAAGAAGTAATGGAATTCTGTGAAATAAGTCCCCTGAAGAAAAGGGCTCCTCATGCCCTTTCCGGAGGGCAGAAACAAAAAGTAGCCCTTGCAGCTACCCTTGCCCTTGATACTGAAGTCCTGATTCTTGACGAAGCTACGGCCGAACTGGACTCAAAAGCCGTAAAAAGAGTCTTTTCCGTCCTGAAGCGGTTAAAAGAGACTGGAAAGACCATAATAATTGTAGACCACAATATAGAGGATTTTCTGGAAATAGGAGACAGAGTCATACTACTCGAAAAGGGCAAAGTAAAAGCCATAAAAAACCCGGCTGATTTTACAGACTTTTCTCCTGCTTCAGATATTTCAGGGCCTGAACCTCCCAGACAATTTCCAACCACAGCTCAAGATAACGATAACAATAATGGTAAAGAACTTGAGTTATTTCAGCAGAAAAGCCAGCCTGTCATTTCCGTAAAGAAACTCACACAGCGTTACGGAGAAGTCCTCGCACTTGACGGTATAGACCTTGAGATATATCCTGGGGAGCTTGTTGCCATTCTGGGAGAAAATGGTTCAGGCAAGACAACGCTTGTTAAACATTTCAATGGCCTTCTGCGCCCTTACTCCGGAAACGTAACTTTAAAGGGGTTGGATACGTCAAAAATTCCTATAAATGAACTTGTAAAACACACAGGGTTGGTTTTCCAGAACCCGGACAACATGCTCTTTGAAGATACGGTTGAGGCTGAAATTACATTCGGACTGAACAATATTGGCATAAATGGTTCTGAAGCATCGGAGGCAATCATCCGTTCCCTTGAACTTGTAAACCTGAGTAAAAAGCAGAAAGTTTTTCCTCGCCATCTGAGTCGGGGAGAAAGACAGAGGCTGGCTGTTGCCTGTGTGATTGCTATGAGACCTGAATTGATTATACTCGATGAGCCTACAACAGGCCTTGATGCAGAAGAATCGGATAGAATGATGCTCCTTATGCGAAAACTCCAGCAGGAAGGACATACGATAGTCATGGTGACTCACAACCTGCAGCTCGTAAAAGACCATGCAGAGAGGGTTATTCGCATGGAGGCAGGAAAAATTGTGGAAGATAAGGCAAACATAGGATTTGCGGGTAAAGAATTTAGTAAATGTATCCGAGGTGCTTGTGCATGAAAGAAATTATGCAATACACTAATATAAACAGCTTTTTACACAGGATGAATCCGCTTTCCAAAATTGCGGCTGTTGCAGGAATTATATTTCTGAGCGTCTTTACAACAAACTCTGCAGTCCTTGCCTTGATGGTGCTTGCAATTTTCCTTGCAGCCCTTAAAGCCGGACTCCAGCAAGAACTGATCAAACAGCTCAAACTTCTGGTATTTCTGAGTCTGAGTCTGATTTTGCTTACTATATTTACGCTGAAAAGCGGAGAAACTATTGCATACCTCATTCCGCCCGGAACTTTTACAGCCAGCGGAATCATCCCTGTTACAACAGGAGCCCTGGATTTTGGAGTTGTGCTTTCCCTGCGTTTTTTTGCAATGCTTTTTGCCTTCCAGCTCCTTGTGATTACTACGAAGCCCAGTGACCTTATGAAAGCCCTCCTGGCAATCCATATCCCTGTGGACTATGTACTCATGTTCGTAATTGCTCTTCGCTTTATCCCAAGCCTGCAAATTGAAGGTCAGCGCATCCATGAAGCTCAGCTTGCAAGAGGTTACAACCCCGGAAAAGGTCTCCGTGGAAAAATCAGGAGTGTAAAACCTCTCCTTGTCCCCCTGGTAGCAAATTCCCTTGGGAGAACTCAGGTTCTGGGTCTTACAATGGACATGAGAGGGTACAGGAGCAGGCGTAGTGTAGAAAGCAGTCGACTTGTCTGGAGTAAGATAGATATTGCTGCTGTCGGCTGTGTAGCTATTATGGGGACAGGAATTATTTTGGGCAGCTTTATGTAATGCTGTGCAATGATTTGTCCCTCTTATATCTCCTCTTTTAATCCTCTTTCCTCTTTCAAACCCTTCTCTCGCCAACCCTCTTTTAGTATCTCCATTAAAATCCACTCTTCTACCCTTTCTACTCTCTTCTGTTACAAACAAATTTTCTACTTTTTTCCTATTGTAAACAACTCTTCTTTTCCCTTATTACAACAATTCTCCTAGTAAAAATAAGAGTACAGAACAAAAATTTTTAATATTAATGCTTTCATAAATATGTTTAAAATAGATTAATTAGCCTTAATATACTTTAAAATTAATATAACATATTTTAAAAAATATTTGTGTTGTGTAATCAATTTAATTGTTAATTAAAGCCAGCTTGATTTTAAAAGTTGCTTTTTAAAAATGGGGAATAATATGAGAATAAAGAACTCTATCCTTTTATGCTTGACAGTTTTTCTCCTGATTGCTGCAAGCGTGTCTGTTGTCTCAGCTAACACACTGTCTGTCAGTACGGAAACAGGATCAGATAATTACACGAGCATCCGGGAAGCTCTGGAACACGCCCATAATGGGGATAAGATCCTGGTTTATCCAGGGAATTATACCGAAAATGTGGTTGTGAATCTGACGGATATATGTATACTATCTGCCAGTGGAAAAGCTGCAGATACTATTGTTCAGGCTGCAGATGCAAACGAAAGCGTATTTTACGTTTCAGCAGATGGCGTTAAAATAGGGGGGCTTACAATACAGGGGTCAGACAAGGCAGGTATAGAACTGAACTCTTCTGACGGCCATATGATTCTAAGCAATACAATTATGGGAAATTTAGCTGGAATCCTTCTGAATTTCTCAAGTGAAAACACAATATACCGGAATACTCTTGAAGGGAATTTTATCGGAGTTGGATTGCTAGCCTCGAATGACAGTATGGTAGCAGAAAATATGCTTAAAAACAATTTTGCAGCGACTATGTTTTATTCTGGTGCAAAAAACTGCTTTTCTAAAAATACCTTGAATGATAGCATATTCGGACTTATGCTGTATGACTCTGAAGATAATGAAGTCACAGGAAATACTATACGTAACAGTGAAAAAGGGTTCATTCTGAATTCAAGCGAATATAATAGCTTTTCCAGAAATATAATTACAGACACTTTAACCGGCTTCACACTGCAAGAGTCGGAAA
>CAZCKG010000085.1:6106-7757 GCA_964498825.1 uncultured Methanosarcinales archaeon | reverse complement strand
TATATTTTAAGTTTACAGATTATAGCTTAATTTGGATCTGGTTTCCCTGAAGATTCATAATTTCCGTTTGTCGATAACCTTTTTTGATTTTCCTTCCGAACGAGGCAGGGAACCATGTTCCACAAGCTCTACCTCGACTGCCAGATTCAATACGCTTTTTAATGCGCCTGAAATTTTCTTTTTGAGCGCCATCATATCTGACATGCGATCGCTGAAAGCAGACTCATGCATTTCTATCTGGACTTTCATGGAGTCAAGAGGGCCTATCCTATCAACTATAATCATGAAATGATTCCCAACTTCAGGGATATTCATAAGGACCGACTCGACCTGTCCTGGGAATACATTTATTCCACGCACGATTATCATATCATCCGAGCGTCCGCTGATACGTGTAATCCTGGGATGGGTTCTTCCACACCTGCAGGGTTCAGAAAGCTTTCGGGTAAGGTCTTTTACTCTATAGCGAATAAGTGGAAGAGCTTCTTTAGTAAGAGTTGTAATCACAAGTTCGCCACTCTCTCCGTCACTAACAGGCTCCTCAGTTTCTGGATCCAAGATTTCTATTAAGAATTTGTCTGCCCAAACATGAATTCCGTCCTGTTCTGAACATTCGGTGAAGAGGGGTCCGCTCATTTCTGAAGTCCCGTAAATATCATAGGCTTTAATTCCAGATTCCGCTTCTATTCGCTTCTTGAGTTCCTCAGACCAGGGTTCTGCCCCGAAGAATCCCATCTCCAGGCTTGTGTCATCCCTGATACTGATACCCATTTTTCTTGCGGTTTCTATCATATACAGGAAGTAAGAAGGAGTGCAGGCTATAGCAGTTATACCAAGGTCTTTCATCAGTTCGAGCTGACGTTCGGTATTTCCGGAGCTTGTGGGAAGTACAGTTGCACCCAATTTTTCACTTCCATAGTGAGCACCGAGCCCACCCGTAAAGAGCCCATAACCGTAGCTTACCTGAAGGATATCGTCTTTTCCCATGCCGACAGAAGTGAATCCGCGTGCAAGAGATTCAGCCCATTCATCGATATCTTTCTGGGTGTATCCTACTACTGTTGGTTTGCCTGTTGTGCCTGAAGAGGCGTGAAAACGAGCCAGCTGTGTATTCGGGACGCAAAACATGCCTGTGGGATATGTATCTCTGAGATCCTGCTTAAATGTAAATGGTAATTTTCTGACATCTTCAAGAGTCTGGATGTCTTCCGGCTTAACTCCATGTTCGTCAAATCTCTTTCTATAAAAAGGAGATCTCTCATACACATAATGTGCGAGTTCTTTCAACTTTTCTTCCTGCAGCTTTTTTAAATTCTCTACAGGCATTGTCTCTATTTCAGGATCCCAATATTCTGGCATTTTCGTCACACTCTGTATGTATTATATTGCGGGCTTTCGATCTCAGGTCCTGTATTTTCGTACCTGCTGTTGTGCATATATTTCCCATTTCATGCCCCTAAGGTCATGTCAATTCTCAAAATATCTATTTTATATTCTGCTTTCTCACTTTGAAAGTTCTAATTTTCGGTAGATGTAGACTTCCGACAGATATAGTATGAAGATTAAGCTGGATTCTTATATAAAATAATAGCTGTTGAGTAAAAAGAGGAATTTTAGAGGCACAAGAGTTAAATGAATAATAATATGATCT
>CAZCKG010000085.1:0-6006 GCA_964498825.1 uncultured Methanosarcinales archaeon | reverse complement strand
TTTTAAAAGCAAATGAAACAGATGAAATTACTCAGTAGCCATAGACTCTGGATAGGTAATCTCAGGTTGGTCTGGCAATTTGAGTTTAAAAAGCAGTTTTAAATCTAAGATTTTGTTAAGTTTAAAGACTTCGCAATTTTTGAGAACTCATTCCTCTTCGGTTTCTTCGATTTCATCTTCAAGAGCGATATCTTTTGATGTTACACCAAGGGAAGCCTCAAGAATTTTCTTTGTCTTTTCCCTGCATTTGCCCAGCACTTCTTCCATATCGGCGATCACATCAATTCCGGCAGCTCCTGAATGCCCTCCGCCGGTACCGTTGTATTCGTTGCTGATATCTTCCATCAGCTGGCCTAGATTGACTCCTGCACTTACAGCATCACGCTTTGCCCTTGCACTTATTCGAACGCTTTCACCTTTGGTTGTGCCAACAAAAGCAACATCTGCTCCAATGTTTATAAGCATCGATGATGCCGAGCCTCCGAATGAACTTACATGGGAAGATGCGATAAGCATGTCCTGCACTCTCTCAAGCTCAAGGCGGCTTGCCGCTTTCAGGATGGCTATACGCATTGAAATATCCTGTGGGGTAGCGGCCATAAGATCCAGCACTTCTCCATACTCAACTCCGCTGGCCTCTATAATTTTTGCCACTGTACGAAAAGTATCTGCTGACGCATGTTTGAAATGTCCGGTATCAGTTACTATCCCCGTAAGCATCCCGATTCCCATTCTTCTGTTAATCGGTGCCCCTATTGATTTTAAAATATCATATACTATTTCCACAGTGGACGTAGTATTCCTGTGCAGGTAAAATTCGGCATTTTCTGTCAGGGCAGTAGTTGCATGGTGATCTATCACACAATAACTGGTAAGCTCTATTTCATTTAATTGTGCCTTTGTCGAAGTATCAACTACGACAACAAAACCATAATTTGCAGGGTTCGGCTTATCCACTACTTCTATTCCAAGCCTTTCAATCAGGACAGATGCCACACGGTTACAGCCGTCTACAAGTCCGACCGTACCTCCTATTGCTTGAGATAAAGCAAAAGCACTGCTAACCGCGTCCGGATCTGCATTCCGGTGGCACAAATATAAAATGTTTCGATAGTCAAGGAGCCGGTTGAAAAACTCCGCTTCGTCAATTTGCATTGTCCACTCTGGCTACCGGTTTTATAACGTCAATCTCCAATGATCTGAAAATTTTCCAGGGTCTCAGCAAATTCTAATGAACTGAGTTTTCCTATTCCATATATATAGGAAATAAGAGCTAAATTATTGCGCCCTGGAGCCCAATGCCTGCTGGATTTGCTCCTGAAGCTGTTTAAAGCGGGATGTGAGTCTTTCCTCCTGCCTGGAGATGGACTGAAGCCTTAATGAAAGAGTTTCTTCTCTGTCTTTTAATTTTGAAACAGACTCCTCTTTGCTTGTTTTTATTACAAGCTCCCCTACATTCCGATAGACCACTGCATCGTCAGTAAGTCTTCCTAACTCTTCAAGAGCCATCTTAGACTCCTTCTGCATAGCTTCAATCTGGGATTTCTGCATGGTTAGAGCCTGGATCTGCTGCTGTACCTGCTGAAGCTGTGCTATCTGGTTCTGGATTTGAGGGGGTAATTCTGCAGTCATATAATTTTCACCTGAGTCCTCAATAAACCTGAAGAGATTTTAATGTTTCTGTCCTTCCAGCATCCGACAGCCTCTTCCCCATACAAGATTAGTTCGAAAGTTTCTCCAAAACTTAAACAATAAGTTCATATTAATTGATTAACAGTATAATAATTATTGATCTAGGATGAAATTGAACTTAGCTAATCCTGAACGTGATGATTGTAAAAATCGCTTAGCAAAGCAAAATTATATGTGAGTAATTATACTAATCTTCATTAAGAGCTCAATTATAAACTCTAAACTAATATCAGGAGATATTGAAAATGGATAAAGGCGGAAACCTTAGAGAGATAAAGTCCCTTCTTGAAAAATTCACAAACGCTCATGGAATTTCAGGCTTCGAAGATAATATCCGGGAACTTCTTGAAATGGAACTTGAACCTTATGTTGACAATATCCGAAAAGATGTCATGGGAAACCTTATAGCTGTCAAAAAAGGGGAAGGCCCTTCTATTATGCTGGCTGCTCATATGGACGAAATTGGGCTTATGGTGAGGTATATCGATGACAATGGTTTCCTCCGTTTTGTTGGGATCGGAGGGTGGTTCGATCAAACTCTTCTCAACCAGAGAGTCATAGTCCACGGAAAGAAGGGTTCTATTCCCGGAGTTATTGGATCCAAGCCCCCTCATGTAATTAAAGACGAAGACAGGAAAAAACCTGTGAAACTGGAAGATATGTTTATTGACATTGGAGCAAAGGACAGGGAGGATGCCGAGAATCTCGGAATTGAAATAGGTACAGAGGCTTCTATTGACAGGGAATTTGTGTCCCTGGCAAATGGAAAGGTCACTTCCAAGGCATTTGACGATCGTGCAGGAATTGTGGTCCTTATTGAAGTTATGAAGCGGCTCTCTAAACATAAGATTGAAGCTAACATTTATGCCGTAGGTACAGTTCAGGAAGAGGTAGGACTCAAGGGAGCGAAAACCTGCGCTTTTGGAATTTGTCCGGTCGTTGCTCTTGCCCTTGACACCACCATTCCAGGAGATCATCCCGGTATTAGCAAAACCGATTCGTCCCTTGAACTTGGCAAAGGACCTGTAATAACTGTAGCCGATGCATCGGGAAGAGGTCTTATAGCTCATCCTCAGATCCTCAAATGGCTTAAAGAAACAGCTGCCGAAAACAAGATCCCATATCAACTGGGAGTTGGTTCGGGCGGCACTACTGATGCAACTTCAATACACCTCACAAAGGAAGGCATTCCTACAGGTACTGTCAGTATAGCTACCCGGTATATTCACTCTCCTGTTGAAGTTCTGGACATTGCAGACATAGAATCCTGTGTTTCCCTGATTGTAAAGGCAATAGAAAACGTAAAAAGCTATTTCTAAATTCTTTTTTAGGAACTTTCTAAAAATATTTCCTTGAAATTTCGAGAAAACTCTATTTTGGGGAAATCTTCGTTTTTTATTTCTATTTTTTTCTTTTTCTTCCAATTAATGAATAATACAGCTACAATTACAGGATAAGAGCTTATCTCTTTTTTAAAAACCAGATATATTGTTAACTGGAAACTAAAAATACTAGGTCTACCTATTGAAAAGGAGTTTCAAAGATAGCCAGCACTGTTTCGTGAATTTTCTGAAAGAGTAGGGCTTCTAAGAAAAGATTTATCATGTATAATAAGCATGATTCTGTAAAATAGGTGCAAATAGTATAAAATAGTTTTATATTATTCCCCTGTTTTACAAAATGAAGTTACTATAATAGAAAAAAAACTGAGGGATTATATTATTCGAAAACATCCGCTTTCTGGATACCACTTTGAGAGATGGTGAACAAACACCCGGAGTAGCCCTGACAAGAGAAAAGAAGCTCTTAATTGCCCGGGCCCTTGATGAAATGGGGGTCTCGGTAATAGAAGCAGGCTCTGCTATAACTTCCGAGGGTGAAAGAGAATCAATCAAGGCTGTCGCAAATGCAGGTTTAGATGCCGAAATTTGCAGTTACTGCAGGATTGTGAAGATGGACGTTGACCACGCCCTTGAATGCGACGTTGATTCTATTCACCTTGTATCGCCGGTCTCGGACCTGCATATCAGAACAAAGATCAAAAAGGATAGAGAGGCAGTAAGGCAGATCGTAGCCGAAGTAACGGAGTATGCCAAGGACCATGGCCTTATTGTAGAACTGAGTGGTGAAGATGCTTCTCGAGCAGATCTTGAGTTCTTAAAGGCTCTGTATGCGGACGGAATAGATGCAGGAGCTGACAGGTTATGTTTCTGCGATACTGTAGGTCTTCTGGTGCCTGAAAGAACCAACGAGATTTTCCGGGACTTATCGGCTTCCCTTAAAGTTCCTATCAGCATTCATTGCCACAACGATTTCGGTTTAGCAACTGCAAATACGGTTGCTGCCCTTGCGGCAGGGGCAAAGCAGGCTCATGTAACTGTAAACGGCTTAGGTGAAAGAGCAGGGAATGCAGCTCTGGAAGAAGTGGTCATGAGTCTTGAATGGCTTTACAAGTATGACACCGGGATTAAGCACGAGATGCTTTACCGTACTTCAAGACTTGTAAGCCGGCTTACAGGAGTTCCCGTATCTCCTAATAAGGCTCTTGTTGGAGGAAATGCGTTTACCCACGAAGCAGGTATTCACGTTCATGGCCTTCTCGCCGACAAGGCAACCTACGAGCCAATGAGCCCTGAGTACATAGGAAGGCAGCGTCAGATCGTACTTGGTAAACATGCAGGGAGGAGCTCAATTACCCTTGCTTTAAAGGAAATGGGGCTTTCCGCTGATGATGCCCAGACAGAGGAGATTTTCTCCAGGGTTAAACAAATGGGTGATCAGGGTAAGCATGTGACAGATGCTGATCTGCAGACAATAGCGGAAACTGTACTTGATATCTATAAAGAGCCCCTGGTAAAATTAGAAGAATTTACCATTGTATCCGGAAATCGGGTAACTCCAACCGCTTCCATAAAGCTCAGTGTAAAAGACAAACAGATCGTACAGGCCGGAATAGGGAATGGGCCTGTAGATGCTGTAATCAATTCTATCCGAAGAGCTGTAAGTTCCTGTGCGGAAGATATCATCCTTGAGGAATATCACGTAGACTCTATCACCGGTGGAACTGATGCCCTTGTAGAAGTAAGGGTAAAACTTTCCAAGGACGGAAAAGTAGTCACCGCAAGCGGAGCCAGAACGGACATCATCATGGCCTCTGTAGAAGCTGTGATGAACGGTATGAACCGTCTCATCCGGGTAGAGTGATTTCCAGAAAGGATCGAGCTTCAAAAGTTTCTCAGGGGAACTTTTCCGTTCCCTCTCTTTTTCCTTTTGTAGAAATTTTTGGAATGATAAGTTCTTTTGTTTCTGGAATCCGAAGAAAACCTCATCCATATATACATGATTGATCATGATGTATTTTGATCATGATGTATTTGCAAAATTCATAACAAAAGCTTGTGAGTGTGAGAGATAAAAAAGTATTTCTGATAAACACACCTTACTGGAAGCTTGCTCATCTTTCAGGTGAGTATCCAGTTAAAACAACATTTCATGAGATAAGAAGGAGTTAAATAATGACAACCGGGTCAACAGAAAAAGTTAATGGCGCAAGGGCTTTGATAATGTCCCTGGAAGAAGAAAGGGTTGACACCCTCTTCGGATATCCTGGTGGGCAGATCATTCCCTTTTACAACGAACTCTATGATTCAAGTCTGCGCCACATACTTGTACGCCATGAACAGGCAGCAGCTCATGCTGCGGACGGGTACGCCCGTGCTACTGGAAAGACCGGGGTCTGCGTTTCCACCTCAGGTCCCGGAGCAACTAACCTGGTAACAGGCATTGCTACCGCATATATGGACTCTGTACCTATCGTAGCCTTAACAGGCCAGGTTCCGAATTTCCTTATCGGTAATGATGCTTTCCAGGAAGCAGATATTACGGGAATTACTCTGCCCATCACCAAGCACAACTACCTCGTACAGGATGCTAAAGAACTCCCCAGAATCGTAAAAGAAGCCTTCCATATTGCTTCTACCGGAAGGCCTGGCCCGGTATTAATTGACCTTCCAAAAGACGTTCAGAACGCGGAGATTGATTTTTATTATCCTGACAAGGTAGAGCTGAGAGGGTATAAGCCTACCTATAAGGGGAATATCCAGCAGATCAAACGCGCTGCCGAGGAAATCGCAAATTCCTCAATGCCTATTATTTATGCAGGCGGCGGAGTGGTCAGTTCTAATGCAAGCGGTGAACTTGTGGAACTGGCAGAAACTATCAACGCTCCGGTCACGACGACCCTTCTGGGGATAAGTTCGATTCCAACAGAGCATCCACTGTATGTCGGGATGCTCGGAATGCACGGGACCAAAT
>CAZCKG010000084.1:0-7832 GCA_964498825.1 uncultured Methanosarcinales archaeon | reverse complement strand
GCAATGCAGCAGGTAAGCAGTTCTGTACAGAGTGTTAATGGCCTTGCTCAAAAAACTGTTGATACACTTCTAGAAAATTTCAAAGTATCAAGCGAAGGAAAAAACAATCAGAAATCCTCTCCAAAGCCTCAAAATTTCGACAGAAGGGGAAATTCAAGGAGATACTGAACGTCGGATCCAGAAATTTTTAAATCAAGGGCTAATCGAATAAAAATTCTATTAGCTCTTTTTTTGGGGTGGTATGCATGAGTTATCATAATCAAATTGTTAATGTGGATAACACAATTCAGGTAATTATATTCAGTCTCGGTGAAGAAAGATATGGGGTTGAAATTTCTCAGGTAAAGGAGATCATTCTTCCTACTCAAATTACTCGAATCCCAAACGTGCCTGCTTTTGTAGAGGGAGTTTTAAACCTCAGAGGGCAAATTGCAGTCATTGTTAATCTCAGAAAGAGGCTCGGAAAAGAACCCAAAAAGAACGATGAAAATACCCGAATTATTGTAATTGAATACGGTAATTCTACCATAGGTATGATGGTTGATAGCGTTAGCGAGGTCAAGTACCTTTCTTCCAAAAATATCGAAGAAATACCCAGATTTTTGGCTTTAAAAGATGAATCTAAGTTCTTAAAAGGAGTAGGGAAACTCGATGATGGGCTTCTCACTTTAATGGATCTTAAAGAGTTGTTTAGTGAAGATGAACTCAAGGAGATACAGGGATGACCGATAAAGTCCACCTTCGAACTCCTGTGAAAATTTATTCTGCAGGTTGGGTGGATTCAGAACTTGTAGTAACCGACAGCAACCTTATGATAGGTAAGCAAAAGGTTTCCCTGGGGGAAATAGAAGATCTGGAAGAAATTGATGTGGAAGGTGTTAATTGCATCCAGATTAAAAGAGAAGGAAACATCACACTTCAAATTCCAAAGAATCTTCATCAGCAGGTGTTCAGATTTATTGCCTTTAATCTTAAAGCAGATAAATTTGCAGTATTTTTTCTGTCATCTGCGACAGTTGGGGGTGTAGTTTCATCATCTGCTCAGTGGGAGAAGGGGTATTTCAGTGTAACAGACGGAGGACTCTGGTTTTTATCTTCAAAAAATCAGAAGAGAATTCCAGTCGATAATCTTGGATCAATTAAGAAAGATGTTAGAGATGTCGGCGGGAAACAACGAATGGTTCTCGTCCTTTCTCACGTTGAAAAAAGTGATGTAGTAACAAGCCTGGTCCTTTGTCCGGAAAGCACGCTGGAAATGCTTGAAAACTACCTTCAGCGGCTTTTTGAAAAACATAAGCCTTCAATTAAATTGTCTGAAAACGAGGTGCAAATTCTTACACTGGTATATTCCGGGTTAGATTTCGCATCAATTGAAAATATAATTGGGATATCTACAGACGAGTTAAATAGTTATTATGATCGCCTTGTTGATGCAGGATTAGCTAAAGTTGTAAAAATTAGAAAGGAAATAGAATTGACCCCACGTGGGGTAAGTATGGTTGATAAAATATCTAAAGGATAATTTTTTGGGGGATACATATGGCAAAAGTATTAATTGTTGATGACACAGCATTCATGAGGAAACTGCTTAAAAATATACTTTTTGGGGCCGGATTCGATATCGCAGGGGAAGCTGAAAATGGAAAGCAGGCTGTGGAGTTGTATAAGGAGCTTAAACCTGATGTTGTTACAATGGACGTTGTCATGCCTGAAATGACCGGAATTGATGCTTTAAAGAACATAAAGTCCATTGATAAAGATGCCAAAGTTGTGATGTGTACTGCCATCGGGCAGGAACAAATAGTGAAAACAG
Source organism: uncultured Methanosarcinales archaeon (assembly GCA_964498825.1). Taxonomy (GTDB): domain Archaea; phylum Halobacteriota; class Methanosarcinia; order Methanosarcinales; family Methanosarcinaceae; genus Methanosarcina. The sequence goes on along the minus strand of CAZCKG010000084.1, from coordinate 6,019 downwards.
CTATCAAACTGGGAGCCAGGGGCTATATAATTAAACCTTTCCAGGCACCCAAGGTCATTGAAGAGATAAAAAAAGTTGTAGGTGAATAAAATTCGAGGGTAGCATGATCCGTACTCTTATTGTTGATGATTCTGCCTTCATGCGGATGGCAATAAGAAGCATGCTTGCTAGCAGCTCAGATATAAAAATAATCGGAGATGCCTGCAATGGGAAAGAAGCTGTGGAGAAATCAAAGTCGTTACACCCTGATATAATCATAATGGACGTTAACATGCCAGTTATGGATGGACTGACTGCTGTTAAAACCATTATGGGGACAAATCCGGTTCCCATTATCATGTTCAGTACTCTGACTACAGAAGGCTCAAAAGAGGCATTGGAAGCCTTGCATCTTGGAGCAATAGATTTTGTAACAAAGTCTGAGAGTCATCATGATGTGAATAAAGTAGAGGGCGAACTGGTAGATAAGATAAGAAACATTCACCGGTCAAATCCTAACATATTAAGATTAATAAATATGAGGAAATTTAAAGGTGAAATTGTCAGAAAAAACTGGAAATGTTCTGGGGATTTTGCAGTTTTAATAGGTTCATCCACTGGTGGCCCTTCATCTCTTGAACAGATAATTCCAAGACTTCCTGGAGACTTACCTGCTCCAGTTTTTGTTGTCCAGCATATGCCTGAAGGAAATTTTTGCAGGCAAATGGCAGAAAGACTAAACTTTTTGTCTGAGATTGAGGTCCAGGAAGCCAGACATAATGAAAAAGTAAAAAACGGCGTTGTTTATATCGCTCCCGGCGGCTACCACATGCAGATAAAAAAGGCTCTGGATGTCGTCAGAATAAAACTGGTGAAGGGCCAACCGCTTCATGCTGTAATGCCGGCAGTTGATATAACTGCTGAAAGCATGCTGAATGTATATGGGAAAAACATAGTAGCGTCTATTCTTACGGGTATGGGTATTGACGGTGCTAGTGGATTTAAACTGATACATGATGCAGGCGGTTCTACAATTGCATGCAGTGAAGATACATGTATCGTCTTTGGAATGCCAAAAGCTGCAATAGACAATGGAGCTATTGATATTGTGAAGCCCATTTTTGAGATTCCTGAAGAAATTGTCGACAGACTGGAGGCTAAATGTAATGGAAAGTGATATGGCAGCTTATAAAAACGATTTTCTTCAGGAACTTTACGAGTGTCTTGATATATTCAATCAGTCATTTGTAGATCTGGAGAATGGGGATAATGCCGCTGTTAATGAGATCTTTAGAGTAGTGCATACGATAAAAGGAATGGCTGGCTTTCTTGCATATAAATCTCTTGAAAAGCTATGCCACAGTATGGAAGAAGTTTTATGCGGCATAAAAAACGGGGATGTGGAGATAGATGGTGAGCTAATTGACATTATGCTTTCAGGAGTAGACAGAATTACGGAAATGGTCACTAAAATAGAAAACGAAGATAATGACAATGTAAAAATAGAAGATCTTCTGGAAGCTTTCGATAATTACAAAGATGCAAAAAATAATGGCAAACAGGGAGCTCTTTGTATAAAGGGACCAGTGAAAAATGACGCTTTGCCTTCAAAATCGATTTCCACACCGGTTTCGAATGATAATATTTCTTCAAATGAGGGGCAGCGTAGTGAAAATCCAAATAAAGATATTGTTGTTACCGAAGCTTGTAATCTGATCTTGAATATAACTCTCTCTAATGATTGCTTAGTAAAGGATTTGAGAGCGTCTTTAATTATAGAATCGCTCAGGGACATATCTACAGTAATTGCCACGGATCCTGCTGAAAATGCAATGGATGGCAACTTTAATGGACATTTTACGCTGTTTATTTCCGGAGACAATTCTAAAGTTGAAGAGTTAATGGATAGAATTTCCGAAATCGATCAATTCAATATTATTTCCAAAGATGATTCTGATAGCTTTAATTCAGCATTAATGTCTTTTCAACCAGTACAAAATCAGCTTATTTCAGGTTTAGAAGACCACAATGAGCAGTTATTGAAAAATATCACAGGTGAAGATGATTACAATCTGATTTTAAATGTAATTCTTTCTGATGATTGTCTTGCGAAGGATCTGAGAGCTTCTTTAATTATAGAGTCTCTCAGGGATGTATGTAATATAATAAAAACATACCCTGAGGAATATGAAATTGATAAAAATTTCACAGGCCAGCTGACCATCTTCATTTCAGGAGACAGTGACTCGGTTGAAGAACTAATGGATAGGATCTCGGAAATTGAACAATATCATATTGTTTGTGACGATGAAGTCCGTTTCGGGGGTTCAAATTCAGAAAAATCCAGTATGGGTGCTATATCAGCTCCAGGTGTGGTTGATGAAACAGCAGCAGTTTCCGCTACAAACAAGTCAAATACATTCCGTTTTTCTATCCGCAACCTGATAACAAAAATACACTTTATTTTAAAGATAAATAAATCCCTAAATGGTCTCAAGAGTATCGAATTTGCTGGAATACTTCCAGGAAAAAAGTTTAAAGATTCATCAAGTAACAATCAGCGGTCACATAATGTTCAGGTTTTAGAATCAAGCTCTAATAAATATCCTGATCAAGAGTTAAAATTGGATAATACTCCAGTTGATAATGTTACGACCGGCAAAGTTTCGATCGATAAAGTTCAGCCTCCGAAAGAAAGTTCTGATGGAATTCACAGGCAAGGAGCTCATTTACAGAAATCTCATGACCTTGAAGAATCAGACAATGATTCCGGCAGCCAGCTTTCAGAATCTGAAAGATCAAAGACGGTATCATCGGAAACGAAAAGACAGGAAACTATTCGGGTTAGTATCTCAAACCTTGATAATATAATGAACCTTGTTGGTGAGCTTGTTATCAATAAAGGACGTTTACTGCAAATATCTCAGAAGTACCGTATACCTGAACTGGAGGAAGCAACCGGCACTCTGGATAAATCAATCTCAAGCTTGCAGGACGAGGTTATGAGAACGCGGATGGTGAAAATTGAAAGAGTATTCAGCAAGTTTCCGCGTATGGTAAGGGATTTGAGTAGAAAACTTAACAAGGAAGTTGAGTTTGAGATCGAAGGGCAGGATACGGAATTAGATAGGACAATTCTGGATGAGATTAGTGATCCTCTAGTTCATCTTGTAAGGAATTCGGTTGATCACGGTATAGAGAAACCTCAAGATAGGGGAAAATCTGGAAAAAGCAGGACTGGACACATAAAACTCTCAGCTAGAAGAGAGAAAAATAACGTCATAATTGAGATCGAAGATGACGGTAAAGGTCTGGATGTCGAGGTGCTAAAAAAGAAAGCTCTCGAGAAGGGTCTATTGTCATCGTTTGAGATAGAAAATCTCAGTGATGATGAAGTCAGAATGCTTATTTTTGTCCCTGGTTTTTCAACAAAAGAAAGCGTAACTGAAATTTCTGGCAGGGGCGTAGGTATGGATGCAGTTAAAACTGCTGTTGAAAAATTGGGGGGAAAGGTCAGGATATATTCCAAGAAAGGGGAGTATACAAAAATCAGGATCGATTTGCCTCCTACAGTTGCTATAATAAAATCCCTGCTTGTAGAAGTCGGACCTGAGACTTATGCAATCCCGATTTCTAATGTTGTGAAAGCCTTGAGTGTTGGTGGCAATGATTACAAACTCGTCAAAGGAACGCCTTTGCTCTATATAAATGACAGGTTAATTCCAATTTTAAACTTAAAAGAAATTTTTAGTATAAATTGCGAAAAATCAGATGCACAAATTGCAATAATTGTAGAAAAGGAAAACGAAGAAGTTGGTCTTATAGTTGATTCAATTATAGATCAACAGGAAATTGTCATTAAGCCACTTTCAAATATTTTCTCAAGTCTAAAAGGCTTTAGTGGAGTTACAATATTGGGGGATGGGCGAGTAATACCGATTCTAGATGTATCTATGCTTATTAGGGATGATATTGATGATTGATTTGGGTAATCTTAATGAAATGGAAATCGATGTTCTAAAAGAACTCGGAAATATTGGGGCTGGGCATGCAGCAACATCGCTTTCTCAACTTCTTGGTAAAGAGGTGGAAATGACAGTTCCAGAGGTCAAGATAAGAGAAATCAAATTTCTGTTTAATGAATTTACCACTGATCTTGTTGCAGGCGTAATTATAGCACTACAGGATCTTGAAGAAAAGAAGTCTGGCTATCTATACATTATGTTTCCGCAAGAATCATCAAAAAAAATAGCTAGCAGTTTGTTTGGCCTGGAAGAAGTTGACGAAGAAATGTATGAATCCACAATTATGGAAGTAGGAAACATCCTGTCTTCTGCTTTTTGTGATGCATGCGCCGATTTTATGGGTATAATTTTGCTGCCTTCTCCTCCAAGTTTCGCAGTAGATGTTCCGACGGCTGTTGTTGATTCAGTAGTTTCGCAGATGGCTAAGAAGAGTAACCACGTAATTTTATTTGAGACTAAACTCAGTTCGGATTCAGATATTGAAATCTTTTTAGCTTTGCTTCCAGAAACATGTCTGCTTGATGATATTATGGGTATGATGGAACAGATATGAATAGCAAAATATTGTTTGTCTCAAATGGAAGTGAAAAGGCAATCTTTCTAACCAAAAGAGAGGTATTGGTAAAGTCCTATTGTTCACTTTCAAGTAGCTGCCCATCCGCAGATTGTTGCCAGTCATGCGATTTGATTGACGCTGCAAAAAATTATCTGGTTAATGGAAAATCAAGCCTCAATATTGCGAGTCTGGATGGAGAATTGTCAGCTGGGATAGGGGAATATCAAATAGGGAGAAAGATCCTTCTGGAAGCTATGGGCCTTGGTTCCTGTGTTGGAGTTATTCTCTTTGATATGTCAACTGGCATCTCTGGTATAGCACATGTATTGCTTCCGGGGGCTTCACAAAACGGTGAAACCAAGTATGCTGAAACAGCTATTCAGAAAATGTTTGAAGATATGGTTAAGCAGGGAGCCAGGAGAAGCAAGATTGTCTCAAAGTTTGCCGGGGGAGCTCAAGTTTTTAAGCATATGAACCTGGATATTCTCAAAATAGGTGATAGAAACGCGGTATCTGTTGAAGAAACTCTGATCAAATACAAAATCCCAATACTGGCCAAAGATGTGGGAGGGGAAGTTGGCAGAAATGTTATCTTTAATCCTTTGGACGGTAGCATGATTGTTAAATATACTAAGGGGGGATCAGTATGGCTATAAATCTTGATGATGGTTTTCAATTTCTCGTAAGAAAAGCTTCCAGGTCATCGGGGGTTGACCTTACTGGTTACAGGGATGCTTATCTCAGAAGAAGAGTTGACCTGCGAATGAAAAACGTGGGTATAGGTAGTTATGCAGCTTATGTGAAACTGCTGGAAACAGATCCAAATGAATTGGCTGAGTTCCTGAACGCTATTACTGTGAACGTTACGGAATTTATGCGGGATAAAACTCCATTTCTATTTTTCCGGAATCAAATCTTGCCGGATATTATGGAGAGAAAAAAAAAGTCTCAAAGCAACATGGTCAGGTTCTGGAGCGCAGCCTGTTCCAATGGGGAGGAGCCTTACTCAATTGGGATTTGTTCAAAAGAGGTTTTGCCCGCAGACTGGAGTATCTCAGTTTACGCGACCGATATTGACTCCGATTGTCTTAGTCGCGCGACAAAAGGTATATACACTAAAGATCATTTGAAAAATTTAGACTCTTCTCTTATCCCCAAGTATTTCGAACCTTCAGGAGACAATTTAAAGGTAAAAAACATTCCTAAATTAGCTATCAGATTCAAAAAACACGACTTAACCACTGAGCCTCCTATTTCAAAGTATCTTGATGCTGTATTCTGCAGAAATGTTATGATCTATTTTAATGATAAACAAAAAGTAAAAATGCTAACTGATTTTTATAATTCACTCTCTGATAACGGTTATCTAATTATAGGCAAGTCCGAAACATTACCGGATGAAATAAGAGAGATGTTCGATCCTGTTAGTGTGAGAGATAAAGTTTTTAGAAAAGTATGA
>CAZCKG010000083.1:0-7888 GCA_964498825.1 uncultured Methanosarcinales archaeon | reverse complement strand
CTCAGAAGTAGATGGTAGGGTTTTGAGTCCCTATTCTCAAGTCCCTACCTGCGATCCAACCCAAAGATTAAGAGGAAACCCTATTACTCTTAATCTGTACATGTACTACAGCATGGTCGTATATATCATAATCCTTATGAAAGATTGTTTCTGATTTGAAGTTTCAATATATTTGAATAATTATATTATTTTGAAAATTTTAATGTAATTAAAATTATAATTATAAAATTGCGTGAGGATATTCTAAAACTTAGCCTCATTATGGGCCCCAATTTTTGAAGATAAAATCAAATTCAAAATTCAAGTTCAAGCCCAACAGGACAATGATCCGATCCTGTAATCTCGCTGTAGATAGGAGCAGATTTTACATTATCTCGAAGATTTTCGCTGATGAAAAAGTAATCCAGGCGCCAGCCAACATTTCTTTTGCGTGCACCTGTTCTTACCGACCACCAGGAGTAATTTCCCCCTTCGCTGTTGAACATGCGGAAAGTATCAATATAGCCGGCAGCAAGAAACCTGTCCATCCAGGCTCTTTCTTCAGGGAGAAAACCGGAAATAGTCTCGTTTTCTCTGGGACGGGCCAGGTCGATTTCTTTATGGGCTGTGTTTACGTCTCCACAAACTACAATTTTTTGTCCTTCGGCTTTGAGAGCATTTGAATAATCAAAAAAAGCATCGTAAAAGTCCATCTTATATTCAAGGCGCTCCTGAGAAGCTTTGCCGTTTGGGAAGTATATATTCATTAAAATAAAGTCTTCGTAATCGATCCTCAAAAAACGGCCCTCCCTATCGAACTTCTCGATTCCCATACCATATTTTACATTAAGGGGTTTTCTTCTCGAAAAAACTCCTACTCCACTGTAGCCGTTCTTTTCTGCTGAAACGAAATAGTTATAATAGCCCGGAATGTTTTTAACTTCTCTTGGGAGTTTGTCAGGAGAAGCTTTTGTTTCCTGGATGCCGACAGTATCAAACTTCTGATCCAGTAAAAGGTCAAAAAAGCCTTTTTTCAGTACAGACCGAAGGCCGTTTACGTTCCAGGAGAGAAGGTTGTAGTGGCCAGACATTTCTATCCCATATATGATATTATTTGCTTATTCATAGAGTATTACCCAAAATATTTGAATGTTTATTCAGGTATTAATCGAATATTTAAATATATGATAAAAATATTCTTAATCAAATCTGACAAAGCATGGAAATGTCCTACATTTCAGATTTGATTATGAATTCACTTTCTGATTACTTTATTATTTTATTATTTTATTTTCTTTTACATAAAGCTACAACGAGTAGACCACCTAGCCCATAAATCATTTCAAAGCCAGGAGCACTGGTAGTTTTTTCGGAAGTGCTTGTATTATTCTTATTTTCAGACTGCGTTTCAGCATCTGATGCTGTACTTTCGGTATCCTTTTTATTGTCTTCAATCTCAGGCTTTACATCTGTTTGCTTTGCTGCAGACTTACCTGTTATTGCAAATGGAGAGAATCCAGGTGTTTCGGCTGTGAAATAAAGATATTCGTTATCTTCGCTGAGCAGGGTAGTTGGGAGTTCGTTCCATTTTGTATCATTGTACCTGCTTAGGATAATTGAAGATTGGTCAATACCTTTGTCCTGTATCCAGGAGTTTTCTACCTTAAAATATACTACCGCATTTTCGATATTAGTTGGAGTTGCGTAACCGCTGTTTCCAACCCAGATATTTATGAACTTGTAGACTTCATCAGAAGGTGGCTCTGAAACCAGAGTAGACCGGTTCTTTAGCATCTCGGCTATAGTGGTTGTCTTGCCAACAGTCTTTTTTGAATCAAAACTTATGTTCATAACAGGCGTGGCATTTTGTGGGAAATCAAACTCTGCAAGGTTCCCGTTTGAAATAAAAGTCTGTGAAATTTCTTTAGCCTCAACATTGCTTTGAGGTTCAGGAGATGCACCAACTCCCCCACTACTATGGCTACTTCCTCCGCTGCTGTGGCTGCTTCCTCCATCGTCGCTGTCGTCGCTGTCATCGCTGCTATCACTTGAACTGCTGCCTTCTTCCACATTTATTGTTTTAACCGCTGAGTTTATACCGTATTCGTTTCTTACTGTGAGGGTAACCGGATATTCTCCTGCTGATAGATACGTGTGAACCGGGCTATACTCACTTGAATTCGTTCCGTCTCCAAAGTCCCAATAAAATGCATTTACATTTTGTGACAGATCAGTAAACTGTACAGTAAGCCCATTGGAAGTATCCGCTTCAAAGTCTGGTTCAGGAAGAATATTTCCCTGCTGTTCTCCTTGAACAACTATTTCTTGATCTATTGCATCCCAGCCATTTGTATTGTTCACTACCTCAACAACACGGTATTTTCCTGGTACATTGAAAGTGTATGTTGGGCTCTGTTCTTTAGAAGTAGCTTTGTTCCCAAAATACCATATATGTGAAGTTGCACCTGTGCTGTTATCAGTAAATGATACCGTAAGAGGTGCATTTCCGGAAAGCGTAGATGCAGTAAACGAAGCAACAGGAAGACCGGTTTTGTTTTTGTTGGCAACTATATATGCTATCTTTTTAAGTGTAGCATTCCCTGTTGGCCCTGAGACAACTAACGTCACATTGAAAACTCCATAAACACCAGTGCGTCCAAATGTGTGTTTAGTAGTTCCCGGTGAGCTGCTATATGAAGACTTGTTGAATTGGGTATTATGAAACGCCCAAAGCCAATTAGTTACTTCGCCAGTGACGTTAGCAGTTATCCTGGCATCTAAAGGAATAGTCCCTTTTGTAATATTACAAGTAAAGTCATTGATCACTGTCACATTATCTGCTGCCGAAGCTATTTGAATTGATGATATAATCGCTAAAGTTGCTGGCATTAATAATATAATTAATAAAACTATAGATGAAAGATGTTTTTTCATATTAAATCTCCTTATACTTGAATTATCTGAAGTTTAAAGGAATGCGAGTATGTATTATAACATTGTGATTCAGGCAACTCGACATTTTATACAATCTAAGCTATCCAACCGACTTTCAGCTGAGTTGCCTGTGTTCTGCTTATATGAGTATCTTTCAGCTGTCTGTTGGCTGATAGTCTCAAATCAACTAATTCACATATAAACTTATTTTTTTAATTCGAAAACCAATCGTCTATTTTAATTATTAAGGTTATTATTTGCTTTTCTTAGAACCCTAGAATAATCTTTGGAGCTTAGTGTCACGTCAGTACTCCACGATTCAATAATTATGAATTACTAAAATCAATTTCATGCGATATTTTGCTGTTGACGAAATACTAGTGCATCGATTTCAAGGTCTATCTTCTCACCCCAAATTTCACCTCGGGATTGCAGGGAATCGGAGATTTTTTGGAGTTGCAATGCAATCGCAGTACTCAGTCTGTTTCGCTTACAAGAGAACTAACTTATGAATACATTTCTTCCGTATTTTCAGCGGTTATAGATTTTAGAGCAATTATCCATGCCATCCTCTTCTTCTTTGCCTATTTTTTCACAAATACGTGAAGTCTTTTTCTTTTATAGGACTTATGCACTTGATGGTTTAAATCAAGTGGAGTCGACTTTGTGATCACAATCGATGGTTAAATATTTTTATGCTTAATGGCTATTTAGGTCTCGTTTCAACTGCGTAAGTCCTATTCTATCCTGAAGACCGATTTCCTTTGAATTTTGCTTGCAGAAATAACCATAATTATATATGAGAGTTATTCAAAATAGTTACAGATTGCAGGGCAGAAATAATCCAAGTTCTTATTTTGAAGGATCGTGCTCACAAATATGAAAAATGTTTAGGATTATTCGTAACATGCGTGGCAAATTTCATGTTGATTTATTTACTTGGTAAGAAACTCTCAGATAAGCTATGAAATTTTTCGAAAAAATAAAAATAATATCGTAAAAAATAATCTGTAATTCTATAGCTTTATAGGAATCTCCTTCAGTTTCCGTTCCTCTCTATTTGGTTTGAGGGATAGAAATATCTTTCAGCCCTGTTATTGACAAATAAGATGAAAAAGGCTGGTATTCGAAGTTGCCTTATGGTAACACTTTGTCAGGTGGCAGAGGAGGTTTGTTAAAATGGAAAAAACAAAAATAATGGAAAACATTTTCAAAGTCTTTCTTATCTTTGTACCGTTGAGTCTGTTTGCAGAATATATGCACTTTTCGCCCATAGTAATTTTTATTTTAGCTTCGCTTGCGATTATACCACTTGCGAAATTTATCGGTGAATCAACTGAGGAGATTTCGGCACATACCGGTCCAGCGCTGGGTGGGTTATTAAACGCCACCTTTGGAAATGCAACAGAACTAATCATAAGCTTTTTTGCTCTTCAAACAGGACTTACTGAAATGGTAAAGGCGTCCATTACCGGCTCTATCATTGGAAACTTACTTTTGATTTTGGGTATGGCATTTTTCTTCGGAGGTCTCGGAAAAGATGAACAGGTATTCAATACGACAGCAGCAAAGACAAGCGCCTCCACTCTGTTTCTTGCAACTGCCGCTATTGTCATGCCAGCTGTCTTCGTTCTGACTTCAGAAGATCCTTCAGCCGCGACGATAGAGACCCTGAGCATTGCAGTTTCGGTCATCATGGCAGTGTCTTATCTTGCAAGCCTGCTTTTCTCGCTTCACACACACAAGCATTTATATACCGCTGACACGGCAGAATGCGTTGCCAAGTGGAGCGTCAAGAAATCTGTTTCGGTTCTTCTCGCATCAACTGTTGCGGTCGCTGTTATGAGTGAAATTCTTGTCGGCTCCATAGAACCACTGGCTGAAAGCCTTGGCTGGACGGAACTGTTCATAGGTATGATTTTCGTAGCAATTATCGGAAACGCTGCGGAGCATGTCTCGGCTATCACAATTGCCATCAAGAACCGGATGGATCTGTCACTTCAGATAGCAATCGGCTCGACAACTCAAATAGCTATGTTTGTCGTGCCGGTTCTGGTGTTTACGAGTTATTTCTTCGAAACTCCTATGAATCTTATTTTTACCACGTTTGAACTTGCTTGCATAGTCTCTGCCGTTTTAATGGTTAAATCTATCATCGAAGACGGAAAAAGCAACTGGTTTGAAGGATTACAGCTTCTGGGGACATACGGAATAATGATTGTGGTCTCTTTCCTTCATCCATAAGCGACAAAAATAAAAAGTAGAGCACAAACGGCAGGAAAGAATGGAAGCTTGCTCAAGATGTGGATTCTTATATACCCCGGAAGCGACTGACATTGTTCCTGCAATTGGATGTTTGACTATAGAATCAATTGTCAACATCCTTAATCTTATACATTATATTTTCTTTCTATCTCTATGAAATTATTTATAATCAACACTCCAGAATTTACAACATTATTCTTGATACTCTAATTAAAGTATGAATAAATTATCAGAAAGTAGCCTATGAAAAACTCTATTATTTTTCAACATTTTAGGCCAATTTACAGGATTTAGCAGAATCCGTATCTCTAGAAGACTATTTAAATAATGTTAGTTCAATGAGATAAATATTTATAGAAAGTATAACTAGTATATACTGTAAAATTAAAAGAAATTACAAGAGGTAAAAGAAAATAATATGAAAATTCGAGTAGTCAGTTCCAGAGAAGAAATCTTTACATTAAATCCTAATGAACGTATCATTCATCTGGCTTTCAGACCTTCAAACAAGGACATTTTCGGACTTGTCGAAACCTGCCCGAAGATTGAGGTAATTCAGTTACCAAAATCTTACATGGCTACGGTTTCAAAATCCATAGAGATGTTCCTTGAGATGCAGAGAATTCAGCTTATCGAAGGGGATGTTTGGGGTCACAGAAAAGATATAAACGAATATTATGCCATTCCTTCCTCAGTAATTGAAAAAGTAAAAGAAATGAAGATCGAGGGAAAATCCGTTGAGGAAATCGAGACAAAGGTTTCAAGGGAAAGCAAACTTAACTCTGGAATGGTCGCTTATATCATGAACAAAGAAAGTTCTGCCTGAAGATAAGCAGGTAAAACACATCAGTAAGCTTTTTACTGGGGATTAGAACATGAAGGAAGGTATAAATTCTTTCATGATCTGATCTCAACTTTCCTGTTTCAAACAAAATGTTATTTTTGAGTTAATTAACTGTATTTGTGCAAAATCCAGAGAAAAGCCTACAATCATCTAAGCTGCACTTAGATCATCCATTCCTAAAAACAGCTTTTATTTTTCATTGCTTCGAGTGACTAATACTTTCACAATTGGAGGTTCACTCCATTTCCTATCATTAAATAATGAATGATTAAACGCGTTTAGGAATTATAATGAGGTATTTAGAGGATAAAGCTAATTGTTTTTATTGTGTCCTCGATAATTAGAAGGCCTTTGTCTAATTCATCCTTCCTTATGTTTAGAGCAGGAAATATCCTAATCCCATTACCCTGAGTTTGAGTGACAAATAATCCTCTTGCCAAACATTCATTTTTGACATTTGTAGCAATATCTTCGTTCTGGAATTCGATCATAATAAGAAGCCCTTTTCCCCTTATGTCAGCAATAACATTTCCATAAATTTTCTGCCATAAGCTCATCCGGTTCAGAGCGAGACAACCCATCTCTTCGACATTTCTGGAAATATTGTTATCTATCAGGTGTTTTATCACTGCATAGGAAACGGCACATCCAAGAGGATTACCACAGTATGTACCTCCATGATCGCCTATTTCAAGCTTCTTTGCAACTTCCTCTGATAAGGCAAAAGCACCAAACGGAAAGCCACCTGCAATTCCCTTTGCCATGGTCAGGAAGTCTACGCTCACTCCAGAGGAACTTGTAACAAAAGCCGGTCCTGTTCTAAAAAAGCCGGTTTGGATCTCATCCATTATCAGCAGGCTGCCATTTTTCTTACACAGGGTACTTACCTCTTTCAGGTATCCATCGGATGGTACACGAACTCCACCTTCTCCCTGAATAGGTTCAATAATCACTGCTGCAACGTTTTCGTCCAGAGAAAGCTTCAAAGCCTCTAGGTCGTCATAGGGAACGAATCGATAATTGGGCATCAAAGGGGTATACCTGTCCCTATGCTTGGCCTGGCCTGTTGCCGATGTTGTACTTATCGTACGTCCATGAAAACTTTGATCTGTAGAAATAATATATGATCTGTCTGTTACCTTTCGAGCCAATTTAATGGCAGCGTCGTTTGATTCAGCTCCACTATTTGTAAAGAATACTCTTGTAAGATTGGGAGGCAAAATTCCTGTCAGTAATGATAGTAGACGTGCGCGTGCCGGAGAATATGTAAGTCCTGAATTGGGATTTTGAATTATTTTTCTTCCTTGATCATTTAGGGCATTGGTAATGACGGGGTTTGCATGACCAATACACGTTACGCCCCAACCTGATGTGAAATCAATATACATCTTCCCTTCTTCATCCCATACATAAATTCCCTCTCCCTTCTCAATGGAGATCTTCTGTTTCACAAAGAAAGGTGGAAGACATTTGTCTTCGATTTTGAATGTTGTCTCGCTTGACATTATGAATCATTTCCTCTACAGCTAGCCGAAAGGAATTCAAAGGTAACACCTAACTGCTTACTTGTTTAAACTCATTTTTCGGTATCGCTGCATTTAATTGAAGTTATTCCACTTTATCAATCTGTTGATCCTCAGAATCTAACCTATAATAGTGTTCAACTCCTTAAAACATTGAAGAATCTGATCTTACTCCGAAAATTGTTTAGGCTTCCAGACTGAACTTTACTCTAATAATGCAGTAAAGTCATAGCACAAAGACAAAACCTTGAGGTTTTTATAACACACGCAGAATCTCTACACTTGGCCAAAATAGTTACTCATTTATTCAGAAAATATGAAAGCTTTGAAGCGTACATTAATA
>CAZCKG010000082.1:6450-7987 GCA_964498825.1 uncultured Methanosarcinales archaeon | reverse complement strand
AGCTGTTTTTCAATCTGGGCTTTTGATGTAGGCTGTTTTTCTGCTTTTTCAACGAGATATTCGGATTCGATTGTTATTGAGTTTGAGTCCGTATCTCTCATGTCAAGTTTTACAGGTTTTCCTGATGTAACGGTTGCCGTTATTAATACCGGAATTTTAGTCCTCAAGCTTCCTGATTCACTTTCTTTTTTCAGGGAATCCATTAGCTTTTTGTCATGCGTCCTGTACACTGTACTTCCTGACGGAGCTCTTGAATCAAAAGGAATCTCTACTATGTCCCCTTTCCCTGCACTGTATACCTTGCCCTTTTCGGCATAAATAACAGATATGATTTTTCCTTTGTCTTCGGGTCTGGTATCCGCATTTTCTACCATTATCCCATCTCCCAGCCGAAGAGGGTTTGAAAGTTTTACTCTGATACGACCTGAACGCCTATCATACTCGAGAACTTTGCCTGCAGGAATTCCACGGTTATGAGGATTCTCTCTGCTCATGAGCTTCCCACGCGGATTTTCAAAGAAATAGCCTTGAGTAAAGCCTCGATTAAAAAGCTGGGTGAGTGTTTCCTGTTCTTCTTCGGAAACAGAGTATCCTGCTGGATTTTCCAGATACCTGTCAATCAGGTGGCGGTAGATCCTGACAACCCCTGCAACATATTCCGGCCTCTTCATTCGACCTTCTATTTTGAAGGATTCGATCCCGGCTTCTATAAGATCCCCAATGCCTGAACTTGTGTTAAGATCTTTTGGGCTTAAGAGATAGTTTCCGCCTGTCTTGATCTGTTTTCCTTCACAGTACAGCCTGTATTTTTTGCGGCACGGCTGGGCACAGTATCCTCTGTTTCCGCTTCTCCCCCCTATAAGGCTGCTCAGAAGGCACTGGCCGGAATAGGAAATGCAAAGAGCACCATGTATGAAGACTTCTATTTCAGTCCCACTTTTTTCTTTAATCTGTTTAATTTCTTCAAGCGAAGACTCCCGCGAAAGTACAACTCTTTCGAACCCCAAATCTTTTAAAAATTTAACTCCCTCGCTATTATGCAGCGTCATCTGTGTACTCGCATGCAGTGGGAGATCAGGAAGATACTTCCTTGAAAGAGAAATAAGCCCCAGGTCCTGAATAATAATTGCATCTGTTCCCATCTCTCTCAGGCGGGAAAGAAGTCTAAGAGCATTTATAATTTCTTCATCCTTAAGAAGGGTGTTTACAGTTACGTAGACTTTCACGCCCCTGAGATGCGCGTAATCAATGGCTTCTTCAAGCTCTTTTTCTGAAAAATTCGATGCGTACCCCCGCGCACTGAAAGCCTGGGCTCCAAGGTATACAGCATCAGCTCCGTTTTCTACGGCTGCAATAAGGGCTTCCATACCGCCGGCTGGAGCCAGCAGTTCCGGTTTTTCAGGCTTCATCAGATTGGATTACAGAGCCTGCCCTAATTAAGCTTTGGGATCCTCACATGGTACAGATAGCCAAACTTGAGAATGAAATGGTTGCTAAAATACGGATTTGCAGTAATTAGATTTGCAGTAATTAGATT
>CAZCKG010000082.1:0-6350 GCA_964498825.1 uncultured Methanosarcinales archaeon | reverse complement strand
GATTTGCAGTAATTAGATTTGCAGTAATTAGATTCGCATAATAAGTTGTTAGATTCGCATAATAAGTTGTAAAAATAATAGAAAGAATGAATTATTAAAAGTCTATCGAACAGGACATAATCTGTCAGCAGTTTTCAGGATTACGCTTTTGGCCCGATTATCCAGGATATGATTCTTTCATCCTTCTTGTCTTTTGAGGCTTCACATAGCATTTTTCCGTCGTGCAGATGACATTCACAGGAATAGCTAACTTTGTCTGTCTTCCCCGTGTATCTGAAATGTATCTTGCAATACCCTTCTGAACACCCTATCCCATACTTCACCCAGCCATCAATGTCAGCTCCGCCTTCACAGCTTCCTTCGCACGCAATGAGTTCAAATCCTTTCTCTTCATAAGCTTCTATTTTTGCTGGAGCCTGATGGCCCTTTTTGAATTTTCCTTTCTCAATTTTCTCAGCTTGAAGTACAAGGTCCTCGCCGGTATTGTTCAGTATCTTCAGTTGCAAACTGTCAAGAAATTCCCTAGTTTCTGATTCCAACATATTCGATTACCCCAATGAATAAATAATCCTGATAAGAATCCCGAATAAGATATTGCTTCTAAGAAATAAAAAAGTATCTCGATATATGACAGAGAAGATATAAAAAAGAAGTCCTGAAAATCAGACTTGTAGCTATAAAATTGCTTTTTGTCTGAAGGTTCACGGAATAAAATACAGTTAATAAGGATTCAGCAAGGGAAAGCTTAATCAGTACATATACAGGGCTTTTGTCTACAGGTTGGGCATACGCCAGGGTACTTTTTCAGAAACGCTTCTTCAAGATCCACTCCATAGAGGTTGGCAAGCGCTCCTATCCAGGCAAAGCAGTCAGCCAGCTCTTCTTCGATATTTTCAGGCTCTTCTCTGCGAATAGCTTCGGCAAGTTCTCCAACTTCTTCAACCAGCCAGAGCATGGTAGCTTTGCCCCCCCTTCTCCTGTCATTATGGGCATAGAGTTCGTACATCAGCTTCTGAAATTCAGAGATTTCCATTTTTCTTTCCCCCTCCAACTATCTTTTTGATCTGTATCTTACTAGTTTCAATCTTTTTAACACTATTATTAGAGATTGTTTCCCGGAACTTTTTCCCAAGTTCTAATTTTTGAACTTCTGTTTTTTGAACTTGTTTTTTGAACTTATAATCTTACAGAAATTTTTCTTTCTTGCAAATATTCTTTGACCTGCTTTATTGAATACTCTCCGAAATGGAAAATACTTGCCGCAAGGGCCGCATCTGCTTTCCCCATAGAGAAGCCTTCGTAGATGTGCTGAGGATTTCCAACTCCTCCTGAAGCTATGATAGGGACATCCAGTTCTTCGGAGAGCTTCCTTGTAATAGGCAGGTCGTAACCGGCGCATGTTCCGTCTCTATCCATACTTGTAAGCAGAATTTCTCCTGATCCCAATTCTTCTGCCCTTCTAGCCCACTGGACTGTATCAATTCCTGTGGCTTGCCTGCCTCCGTAGATAACTACCTCGTACCAGGCAGGAGTCCCGTCTTCAAGTTCCAGAATAGTCTTGTCGGGATTATTCTGCACATCGTAATTTCGCCTGCAATCGATAGCAGTAACAATACACTGGGCTCCGAAGATGTCTGAGGACTCTTTAATGAAGTCAGGGTTCTTAACTGCAGAGGTGTTAACAGAAACCTTATCAGCTCCAGCCCTGAGAATCTGGCGAATGGCATCAATTGAACTTATCCCGCCTCCAACCGTAAGAGGGATAAAAACCTCATCTGCAGTCCTTTCAATTACATCGATCATGGTTTCCCTGCCATGAGCGGAAGCAGTAATATCCAGGAAAACAAGTTCATCTGCCCCCGCCTCATTATATTGTTTGGCGAGTTCCACAGGGTCCCCGGCTTCTTTCAGGTCTACAAACTCCACACCCTTAACAACACAGCCGCCTGCTCTGTCAAGGGTAACATCAAGGCATGGTATGATTCTTTTGGTGAGCATCTAAGGGATAATAAATTTAATTGTTATTAAAAGCTTATCTGAATTAACCTGGTAGCAACCTTCAAGCTTTATTCCTTTTATAGAGAGTTACGCTATAAAATTAACAAAAGGCTAAAAAACAAAAGGCTAAAAAAAGAAAGGTAGTAAATTGATTTAGAAATAATTCCTGTGATATGAGGAAATTGGATTTATCTAAAATCATTTTAAGATCTGAGGAAAGAGTATTGACCTGAAGAAAAAAGAATTAGTCGTCATCCAAAAATGTTCATCACACGGGCGCCTTCAAGTCTGGACATTTCCACTTCAGAACATTCAAGAACTTTTTTCCTGATCCTTATCGGAGCTTCAGCACGAAGCGCAAGAGCAATGCAATCGCTTGGTCTTGCATCGAACTGCATTATGTGATTATCCTTTTTAATAAGGAGACGAGCATAATAGATTTTATCTACTTTATCGTCTATCAAAACGCCTTCTATTTTTAGATCCATCCTCTCGAAAATATTGATCATTAGGTCGTGGGTCATGGGCCTGGGAGGAGATCTGTTTTTAAGCACATTTCCTATTGAAAGGGCTTCAAGGTGGCCGATATAGATTGGAAGCATATCTCCCGCCATATTTTCAAGAAGAACCACAGGAGTGGGATCTGTGAAAACATCGACTATGTAGACATCTTTGACATGAATTTGTTCAAAGTCTTCATAGATGTCGATGTCCATGCTAGATAGTTAATCTAACATTTATTAATACCTTATTAAATTCTTTTGTATTATTATATAATTCTTTTACATTGTTGTAGAGATATTTTTCTTCTTTCGCTTAACTATTTCCTCCAAACTATTACAATGAACTTCATCACTTTCAGCTCTTTCGGAAGCCATGTTTTCCGATCAAAGGCACAAAAACGACCCAATTTTTTCTTTTTTTATGTGTATTGCCCTTGAAGTCTTTTTTAACTTCAAAAAGCTCCTGGGAATAATTATCTCCAACAGGAATCACCATTATTCCCCCAGGTTTCAATTGTTCCAGCAGAGGCTCAGGAATGTATGGAGCCGCACATGTCACAGTTATCCTGTCATAAGGTGCATAATGAGGATACCCCATTGATCCATTTTCAAGTAATACTGTGACATTATCATATCCTGTTTTTTCCAGGTTTTTCCTTGCAAAATTTGCAAGAGGCTCTATGCGTTCCACGGTGTATATATGTCCGCTTTTTCCTACAAGTTCTGCCATCACTGCAGCATTATACCCTGAGCCTGCCCCCACTTCAAGGACTTTATGCCCCTCAGACAACTCCAGAATTTCACACATGATAGCAACCATGTGAGGGGCGGATATTGTTTGCCCGCATCCGATTTCCAGAGGCCTGTCAGTATAGGCCGCCCTTTGCTCATACTCCGGAACAAACTTATGTCTGGGAACACGGAGCATGGCTTTGAGCACTTTTTCATCGGTTACAGTACCCTCAAGCCCCTCTACGAGAAGCTTGCGCAGATATTCGAATTCTTTTTCTTCTTTTTCTCTCCTATTTCGTTCTTCACCAAGGTCCCCTTTTAAAATCACGCTGACCCGAACCTTCCCATTTCTTTCTTGCATAAATCCTTTTTACGTATTTTGCAAGTACAACGTCGCCTTTTCTTGATCTGAATACCCCATCTCTAACCTTGATTTTGGTTATGAAAAGACGCTTGTTTCCAATTTTTTCTTCTGCTCCTATAACAAATTCGTAATCTCCAGGAACCTTCTTTTCGATAACTTCCGTTTTTTCAATCCCTGATTGTGCGGAGAATTTTATCGTAATCTCATCTATGGCTCTGCCCCAGACTGCCTCGATGTTTTCTGCCTTAGCCGATAGAACCCTTTTCCCTCCTGCGTCAATTGCAGTAATCAGGATAGGGTACACTACTCCTTTTTCCTCATCATCTACAACCAGCTCGTCGTCTACCTCAAGGACAGTTTCGGAATCCAGTTCAGTTTTGTAGGTGTTCGTAATATCCACCTTGCTGACTATAGCCTTTAAACTGACAGTTTTTGGAGTTTTTATTTTCGCCGCATGTACCTGCCCGCACTCAAGGCAACGGACTATAGGACTCTGTCCTTCTTTCAAAACTTCATGCCCTACTTCTTCTTCAGGGGAACACGAAGGGCACTCAACTTCAATTTCTCTCATCATGGTCTGATCAATAGATGGATTCAAAATACTAAATACTTAACTTCTCCGGTGGTGTTTTTTCCAAAGGTATTTTGCAGGGTAAAATTAAGGAAAAAGAAGCCTTGAGAGATTAAACGTAAAGAGAGATTGAATAAGTTGGAAAATAAAAAAGAAATTTATGAAGACTTGGGAATAAAAAATACTTCAAAGAATTGAAAGTAGAAAATAAAGTAAAATTTATAGAAATTCTAAACAACCACTTTGAAAACTAAAAGTCCTCTAAAAAAATCCTCTAAATTAGTTATCCTGAATTGCCTGGAGACCGTCTGAAGGAGCGGAAATTTCGATAGCAGACCTCATGTCCTTAGGGCTCACTGGATGTTTTACTCTTGTTTTCTTTTTTCTTCCAAAGGTAATCTCGTTAAGAGGCCTTGCCCATATTGTGTCAAGTTCCTCAGCCAGAGCTGAAGGTACGCGCCTTACTCCTACCTGCAGAGAAGTTATGATAAAAGGATTATCACCTGAAGTATTCACATTATCCAGAACAATTTCTTCATCTTCGGAAAGAACTTCGCCTGCGCTTAGCTTTACCCAGCGTGTGAAAGGATGTTCTATCCTGTTTACAAAAACTCTGACACTTATTTTTTCAGGGATATTCACACCTGATGCAACATACACAAGCCCGCACTGTAGACAATGTACCAAGGGGCTTTTTCCAAGTTTTATCAGTTCATGGGATACTCTCTCTTCAGGAGAACATGAAGGGCATTCAATATTGAGATTTTGTATCATGGCCAGTCTAGTCTCAAAATCTAATTAATAATATATAAATATTCCGTAAAACTTTTTATATAGCTATCGGAATACCCTTTCCTTTTTCCGAGAGGGCACTGGCTATCAAAAGTTTTATTATAATGAATTGCATAGAATATCATCTCATTATTGAGATGCATCTCAAAATTAAGAGGGGTACCGACAGTGCCTGACATTGAACACCTGAAGAAACTTGCTCTTATTGGAGCAGCGAATAGAACCATTAAGGTCTCTTCGAGTGAGTTTAAAAAACATACCGGGGCAAGCTCCAAAACCGCAGCAAGAAAAATAAAGCAGCTGGAAGATGAGGGGCTGATCGAAAGAAAGATCGTACCCGGTGGCCAGTTGATAAAAATGACCAAAAAAGGAATTGAAATTCTTAAAAATGAATATCTGGAATACAGCAGTATCTTCTCTCCGGAATCCAAGGTCCTGGAACTTGAAGGAAATGTGCTTAAGGGCCTGGGTGAGGGCCAGTATTATGTTAACATCCCTGGATATAAGAAACAATTTGAGGAAAAATTGCATTTCATACCTTTTCCCGGAACCTTAAATGTGAAGCTTTCCGAAGACAGTTCGGCCCTTCGAACTCAACTAAAGGAAATGGCAGCTGTCAGGATAGATGGCTTCAATGACGGAGAGCGCACTTTTGGAGGGGGAAACTGCTATCTGGTTAGTATAGGCGGGATAGATGCTGCCGTAGTTGCCCCCGAAAGAACACACTATCCCTCAGATTTGATCGAGATTATTGCACCGGTAAAACTGAGAGATGCCTTGAATTTGGAAGATGGAGACAGTGTTGTTATACAGGTAAAAAAACAGGGTACTGAGGGCCAAAAATGAACGAAAAGATAGTATACGAGTGTTTTACGTACAGAAATGAAAATATCAACCGGGCGCTTAAAGCTCTGCGAGCCGGAAAAATGATCCAGATTTATGATTCGGACTCAAGGGAAGGTGAAACCGACCTTGTAATTCCTGCAAAAGCGGTCACATTTAAAGATGTCAAATGGATGAGAAAAGATGCAGGCGGCCTTATTTGCGTGGCAATAGATCCTGTGGCATCAAAGCAACTAAACCTGCCTTTCATGGCAGAACTCGTCAGGGAAGCCAGCAAAAACAGCGAGATTCTCGGAGAAGTTGTAGAAAAAGACGGCGACCTTAAATACGATTCTCATTCTTCCTTCTCTCTCTGGGTCAATCACAGAGATACCAGAACAGGTATCCCTGATGATGAAAGAGCCCTTACTATCCGAAAAGTGGGAGAAATAACAGAAAAAAGCCTTTCAGGAGATGGAGTATTTTTTGGAAATGAGTTCAGAACTCCGGGGCACGTGGCCCTTCTGAGAGCCGCAGAAAGCCTCCTGGAAGAAAGAAAAGGCCAGAC
>CAZCKG010000081.1:151-8013 GCA_964498825.1 uncultured Methanosarcinales archaeon | reverse complement strand
AAAGCATATTGAGCATACGGGAGAAATAACTAGCTGGAATCCTTATTCAATACGGCAATCTTATTTGCCCTGTATTTCTATCTTTACTTCAGTCCTCAAAGTCGAATTAAATTATCTAAATCGAATTCAATCGTCTATGTGATAATTAAGTGATCATCATGACAGAAAAAGAACTCATAGAATCCGGAAACATGAAAATGGAATGGGCAAGGAACCATATGCCTGTGCTTGCAATTGTCAGGGAAAAGTTTGAGAAGGAAAAACCCCTGAAAGGGCTGAAAATAGGAATGGCCCTCCATGTAGAAGCAAAAACTGCAGTTCTCGTGGAAACTCTGGCTGCAGGCGGCGCACAGGTAACCATCTCTGGCTGCAATCCTCTGAGTACTCAGGATGATGTGGCAGCTGCCCTTGATACCAGAAATAATATAAGCTGTTTTGCAAAATACGGATGCTGCACCAGTGAATATTATGAAGCTATTGACAAAGTCCTTGATATCGAACCTGATATCACAATCGATGATGGGGCAGACCTGATTTTTAAGCTTCACAAAGAAAGAACCGAGCTTCTTCCAAAGATTCTGGGCGGCTGCGAAGAGACAACTACAGGAGTTCACAGGCTTCATGCCATGGAAAAAGACGGAGCTCTAAAGATGCCTGTAATTGCAGTAAACGATGCCATGACCAAATATCTCTTCGACAACCGCTATGGGACAGGACAGTCAGCCTGGGACGGAATTAACAGGACCACAAATCTTCTTGTAGCAGGCAAAAACGTTGTTATTGCAGGCTACGGCTGGTGCGGCCGCGGGGTTGCAATGCGGGCTTCTGGCCTTGGTGCAAACGTAATCGTTACTGAGATAGACCCTATTCGAGCTCTTGAAGCCAGAATGGACGGATACAGAGTCATGAAAATGGCTGAAGCTGCAAAACTGGGAGAGCTCTTTGTAACTGCTACCGGAAACCGTGACATTCTTACAGCCGAACATTTCCAGCTTATGCCTGATGGAGCGATTCTTGCAAACTCCGGGCACTTTAATGTCGAAATCGATATGGAAGCCCTTTCTTCCCTCGCAAAATCAGTCCGGACTGTCAGAAACAATATAATGGAATATGATCTGGGAGACAGGCGCATTAATGTTATAGCCGAAGGCAGGCTTGTTAACCTGGCTGCAGGCGATGGCCACCCTGCCGAGGTCATGGATATGAGCTTTGCAAATCAGGCTCTTTGTGTACGCTACATTGCAGAAAACAAACTTCCTGATGGAGTCCACAAGGTTCCCCAGGAACTGGATACTTTTGTGGCAAAAATGAAACTTCAGTCAATGGGCATAGACATTGATGAACTCACTTCCACACAGGAATGCTACATGACTGGATGGGAATGCGGAACATAAAAAACCGGCAAAAATCACTACCAAAGAAGAAGATTATACTCTCAGCAATTCTAAACATTTGAGCGTTTAAACTTGTGAGCGTTTAAACTTGTGAGCGTTTAAACTCGAGAGTGTTTTAACATTTAAGCGCTTTTAGTGCGGTAAATACGAATATATTTCCAGATCTGGAAAAATGATGATATTTACTGCACTTTAAGTATAATCTTAGATTCAGAATAACTGCTTATTAAATACTTCAATAAATATTTCTAAGTAATAATCTTCATAAATATCGTTTCCGTAACCAGTAATACTTTTAAGAAAAACAAAAATCTGGTATCTTAGAAGAGGAATTTAAATTGTAGATAAATTTTCTGTGCTTTTTAATTTTTTTAAATGTATCTGAAATCATTTTTATAGGGAAATTTAAGTAAAACCACAGACATAAGAACCTAGTATACTCTTTAACTCTAATCATAATTCATTACAGAGTCTGTTTTAGGGATAATCTTAGAATAATCTCCAGAAGGCGTGGAATGAGAGAAAAGTTAAGAAATTCTGGTATTGATATTATCGGAGACGTACCCTGGGGAACGCACATCTGTCAGTTCTATCAAACAAAAGAAGATTTGATGGAGATTCTGGTTACTTATTTTAAAGCAGGTCTGGAAAATAATGAGTTCTGCCTCTGGGTCACATCCCATCCAGTGGAAGTAGAAGACGCAAAAGAAGCTCTTAGCAGAGCTATACCTGATTTTAATACTTATCTGGAGAAAGGACAAATAGAAATTATCCCTTACAGTGACTGGTTTACCAGTGAAGGAATTTTCGATCCAAAGAGAGTATTAAACAGCCGGCTTGAAAAACTCAATCATGCTCTGGACAATGGTTACGACGGCATGAGACTTAGCGGGAACACTACCTGGCTGGAAAAAGAAAACTGGGGCAGTTTTATTGAGTTCAAGGAACAGACAGACAAAACGATGGATACCTACAGGCTGGTAAACCTGTGCACATATTTTCTCGATAGGCACAGCGCAGCCGAGATAATCGATATAGTTGTAAATCACCAGTTTGCTCTGATCAAAAGAGAAGGAAAATGGAAGCGTATAGAAAGCTACAAACGCAAGCAGGCCGAGGAAGCTCTGCGCGAGAGCGAGGAGAAGTACCGAAATTTCATAGAGACAGCTATCGAGGGTATATTGATAGTTGACCCTGAAGCCAGGATTACCTACTCTAATGAAAAAATGGCGGAGATGCTGGGGTATACACAGGACGAGATGCTTGGCAGGTTTGCATGGGATTTTGCTGACCACGAGGATAAGTCCATTATCAAACTGAATCTGGAAAAGAGGCGTCAGGGTATTAATGAGATCTATGAACTAAAATTAATACACAAGGATGGATCCCTTTTCTGGGGACTTGTTAGTGCTAAACCCCTTTTTGATAAGGCCGGAAAGTTTACAGGTTCTATGGCTATGCTCACTGACATAACCAAGCGGAAAGAAGCAGAAACCAGACTTAAAGAGACCCTCGACAATCTGGAGAACTTGGTTAAAGAGCGTACAGTAGAGCTTGAGATGGCTTATAAATCTTTGAAAGAAAGCGAAAAGGGCCTTGCTGAAGCTCAAAAAATGGCTCATATCGGAAACTGGGAATGGGATATTGCATCTGATAAAGCATACTGGTCGGAAGGAATGTATCGTATTTTCAAACGTGATCCTCAAAAATTGGCACCATCTTTAGATGAATATTTAAGTTATATTCACCCCGACGACGTGGAATACTACTGTAAAGTCAATGATTATACCAGAAAAGTACGTGCTTCTGGACTTGATTTTAGAATTGTTTTAGCTAATGGGGAAGAGCGTACACTCCACATAAAATCAGATTTTATTTATAATGATGAAAATATCCCTATTCGAGTAAAAGGAATAGTTCAGGACATTACCGAGCGTGAAAAAGCTAAACAAGAGCTCGAATTGAGCGAAGAGAGATACCGCATAATAACAGAGCAGACAGGGCAGCTTGTATATGATTACGATCCTGAAAAAAACACTGCTGACTGGGCTGGCAATGTCGAAGAGCTTACCGGATTTACTCCAGAAGAATTTAGAAGCATGAGCCTGAAGTTCTGGTTTTCTCGTATTCATCCGGAAGATCTGAGTACATACCTGGAAATATATGATAAGTACATGAAATCCGGAGATGCTTACAGGACAGAATACCGATTTAGAAAAAAGGATGGAGAATACATATATATTGAAGATAACGGGGTCTGCCTGAGGGACAAGAAAAGCAATGTACACAGAATTCTTGGGGTAATTAAAAATATTACGGAAAGAAAAAAGGCAGAGATTTTCCTTGCGAATATCGAAAATGTCCGCAAAAAGGAAATTCATCACAGGATAAAAAATAATCTGCAGGTTATCTCTTCCCTTCTTGACCTTCAGGCTGAAAAGTTCAGAGGCAAAGGATGTGTTGAGGATTCGGAAGTTCTCAAAGCTTTTAGGGAAAGCCAGGACAGAGTGATGTCTATTGCCCTGATTCATGAAGAACTGCACGAAGGCAGAGAAACAAATAAACTTAATATCACCCCATACCTGGAGAGGCTTGTTAAGAACCTTTTCCAGACCTACTGGCTTGGAAATGCCGGTACTAGTTTAAATATAGAGCTCGAGGAAAACATCTTTTTCGATATGGACATTGCAGTTCCATTGGGGATAGTTATTAATGAACTTATTTCAAACTCCCTCAAATATGCGTTTCCAGGTGGAGGTAAAGGGCTAATAGAAATCAAACTCTTAAGGGAAGAGTCTGTACAATACACGGATAACAGGTCTGTAAGCAAAAGAGAAGATAATGTAACTTGTTTTGTTTTAACAGTTTCGGATAACGGGGTGGGGATACCTGAAGATTTTAATTTGAATACATCCGAAACTCTTGGTTTACAGTTAGTAACGATCCTTGTAGACCAGTTGGGAGGCAAACTTGAATTAAAAAGGAATCCTGGAACTAAATTTATAATAAAGTTCGGAATACCGGAGAATAAATAAGGAATTTCTCAGGGCTTTCGGTGCTTTTATATTTCTATACATCCAGTTCTAGGAAAAACTACAGATTTAGATTTAATTCTGGCTACTATTTGCTTCAAAACCCTTTTTAGGAATAATATTGGAATATGTCCAAGATGGTGTGGAATGAGAGAACAACTAAGAAAATCCGGCATTGATATTATCGAGGATATGCCCTTGGGAACTTATATCTGTCAATTATACCACACAAAAGAGGATTTAATTGACATACTTATTCCTTATTTTAAGGCAGGACTGGAAAATAATGAGTTTTGTATGTGGGTCACATCACAACCTTTAGAAGTTACAGGTGCAAAAGAAGCTTTGAGGGAGTACATTCCTGACCTTGATGTTTATTTGGAAAAAGGGCAAATAAAAATCATTCCTTATACTGAGTGGTATTTTAAAAACGGCACTTTCGATTCAGAGACTGCTTTAAACAGATGGATTAAAATACTAAATCAAGCCCTTCCAGGCGGATACAATGGCTTGAGATCGAGTGAAAATATTTCCCGGATTGGAATAACAGACTGGAGTAGTTTCGTTGATTATGAAAGAGAAGTAAATAACATTCTTGGCAAATACCAGACAATGGCTCTGTATACTTATTCTCTCGAGGGATTTAATGCAGCCGAGATTATTGACGTTGTTATCAATCATCAGTTTTCTTTGATCAAAAGGGAAGGAAAATGGGAGCGGATCGAAAAATCCGGGCTGAAAGATGTCGCCGAGAATAAGCAGATAGTTAAGATACAGCAACAGAGTGATCAATTTTCCAGTCTAAAATTGGAAAACGGTCTCTTATCTTCTCGAAAGAGAACTGATTTGGAGCTTTCCGAGATTATTGATGTCCAGGCCATACAGCCTTTAATGGACAATTTCTATAAACTTACTCATATTCCCATAGGCTTAAACGATCTCAAAGGAAATGTTCTTGTAGGCGTCGGATGGCAGGATATCTGCACCAGATTCCACAAAGTTCATCCCGAAACCTGCAAGCATTGCGGAGAGAGCAACATAAGACTATTCTTGGACGTTGCCCCTGGGGAGTTTAAGCTGTACAAATGCAAAAGCAACATGTGGGAAGTGGCGACTCCTATCGTGGTTGAAGGCCAGCAAGTAGGCTATGTATTCGCTGGGCAGTTCTTTTTTGAAAACGAGCCTCTGGACTATGAGCTTTTTCGATCCCAGGCCAGAAAATATGACTTCGACGAGGAGGGATACATAGCAGCGCTTGAAAAAGTTCCACGGTTGAGCAGGGAGGCTGTGGACACAGGCATGGCCTTTCTCATGACGTTTGCCAGCATGATCTCACAGCTAAGCTACAGCAATATTAAGCTAGTCCAATCGCTGGAGGAACGCGGTTCTCTGGTGGACGCTCTCCGTGAGAGCGAAGAGAGATTTCGGGCGGTCCTTGAGAACTCACTCGATGTGGCTTACCGGCGAAACCTTCAGACCGATTGCTATGATTACATGAGCCCGGTGGTAGAGCAGGTTACTGGTTTCTCTGCCCGGGAAATGAGTTCGATGAGAATTGATGAAATTCTTGGTCGCATTCATGCTGATGATCGCCCGCTTATTGCCACGGAACTGATCCGGGCATTAGATGCAGACAGCGGAAATCTCGAGTACCGGTTCAAGTGCAAGGACGGTCAGTATCGCTGGTTCGCCGATCGCTTCAGGGTTATTAAGGACCAGAATGGCAAGCTCCTCTTCAGCGGAGGTGTCGTCCGTGACATTACTGACACTAAGGTAGCAGAAGTTAAACTAAAGGAAACACTCGATAATTTAGAAAGCTCAGTTAGAGAGCGTACTGCACAACTCCAGAAAGCCTACAATTCATTGAAGGATAGTGAAAAAAGTCTTGCCGAAGCTCAAAGAATGTCCCACATTGGAAATTGGGATTGGAACATTGTAGCTGGCAAAATATATTGGTCTGATGAACTTTATCGCATTTTCGGACTTAATCCTCAGAAATCAGGAGTGCGTTATAATGAATTCTTAAACTATGTACATCCCGATGATCTGGATCACGTCAATAATGCTGTTAACAAAGGCATGGATGAAAAATTTTGCAGTATTGATTTTAGAATAATTTCTGCTGGCGGAGCAGAGCGTATAGTCCATGCTTTAAATGAAGTTATTTTTAATGGGGAAAATATCCCTGTTCGAGTGAGAGGAATAGTTCAGGATATTACAGAAAGGAAGATTGCTGAGCAGAAGCTACAGCAGAGCGAAGCAAAATACCGCTCATTTATAGAAAACTTTAAAGGAATTGCTTTTGAGGCAGACGAGAATTTCTTTCCCTTATTCTTGCATGGGACTGTCGAAGAAATTATGGGGTACAGTGAGGAAGAGTTCATATCAAAGCGGCCCTGGAAGGAGATTATTCATCCCGATGATTTCCCCCATATGTATGAAGAATCGAAAAAAGTCAAGTACTCTCAGAATCCCTGCTCTGGAGAGATTGACTTCCGGATAATTCACAGAAACGGAAAAATAAAATGGGTGCATGAAATCTACCAGAAGATCCCTGGAAAAAACGGAATTCCAGATCGGTATCAGGGAGCTATATACGACATTACCGAGAGAAAAGAAGCAGAAGAAGCTCTTGCAAACCTTGAAACCGCCCGCCAGAAAGAAATTCATCACAGGATCAAAAATAATCTGCAGGTTATCTCCTCTCTTCTGGATCTTGAGGCTGAAAAATTCAAAAACAAGAGAGACATAGAGAATTCGGAAGTTCTTGAAGCTTTCATGGAAAGTCAGGACAGAGTGGTGTCGATTGCTCTAATCCATGAAGAACTTCACAAAGGAGATGAAACCTGTACTCTGAACTTCTCTCAGTATCTTGGGAGACTCGTTGAGAATCTTTTTCATACTTACAGATTTGGAAACACCAATATCAGCTTAAATATGGATCTGGAAGAAGACATTTTCTTTGATATGGATATTGCAGTTCCGCTAGGGATTATCGTTAATGAACTTGTATCTAACTCCTTCAAACATGCATTTCCAGGTATAGAGGAAGGGATAATCAATATCAAGCTTCTCAAAGACGAAAAAAGAGAACACATGAATGAGGAATTAAAAAGCGAAACTAACATCCTTGAAAGCAACAATTTTATATTAACAGTATCGGATAACGGAGTGGGTATACCTGAGAATTTTGATCCGGAAAATTCTGATACCCTGGGCATACAACTGATAACAACTCTTGTGGGCCAGTTAGATGGCGATTTTGAGTTGAAAAGAGATTCTGGGACCGAGTTTGTTATACGGTTTAGGGGAAGAGAAAAGCAATAATAAATAGGGAAAATAGAGAGTGAAGATTTGGCATCTGGAAATATATATTGAACTTATATATTGAACTTATATATTGAACTTATATATTGAACTTATATATTGAACTTAT
>CAZCKG010000080.1:0-8128 GCA_964498825.1 uncultured Methanosarcinales archaeon | reverse complement strand
CACTTTCTCTTCGTTCCTTTTTATCTTTCTAAGTTTTCCTTTTTGACTCACTTTTAGTTTTGATGAAGCCTATGAATGCCTTTTTTGGAAAATGTGTTAAAAAGGCTTAATCATGAAATTATGAGTAGTTATATGTCCCTACTTATGAGTAGTTATATGTCCCTACTTTCAGAAAAATATAAAATCTTTCGCAACAAAAATGGTAGTTATACAGAAATCATTCCAGAAATTAAAATCATAAAATTGTAACTTATACAAATACTACCCTAGAGATTGACATGACTACTATAAGTGACACTTTTCGGAAATTCTTGAATGAACAGGAAGTTTCTTTGAAATCTGAAACTTTCCTTGACTGCGAGGATGTAATTCTTCTTTACGAGGAATTCCTGGAATTTAGTGCTGAGGATTTTCTCTCTGATGAGGATCTGGATCTTTACACTGTCCATCACAAACGTGGAAAAAGCTATTGCGATATTTTCGGCCCTGAACGCCTTACTCCTTCAGGTATTAAGGAGTTTCTCGAAGATTATGTTGTTGAGGTAGGAGGAGGAAAAAAATTCGTAGGGACAGCCGCTAAAGTCCTTGACAAATTTTTTGAATGGACTCTGGATGAGGGTTTCATTGAGGAGAAAGCTTTTGAAGCAAACAGTGAAGTTCTCTCGAAGTATAAGAAAAGGTAGTGAATGTTTGAAAATAAGGACTGATATAGGAAGAGTTTTATTTTCAAACAAGCCTTTTCATTTTATCTTCTTTCCATTCTTTTTAGCATCTAGGCAATGTATCAACTTGGAGGAAATAAAGAAATTTTTCAAGTCTGAAAATCCAAATCAATAATCTGTTAAATTAAATATAAAAATAAAATTTATTTATCATTTTAGGTATATTTACTGGAAAATTATTTTTATAGAAATCCTGATCTGACCAATATTTTTAGGGGATACTATGACGAACGATATCATCATTGTCAGTACGCCGTACTTGCCAGGTTATAAAATCACAAAGACCCTTGGATTTACGTGGGGCCTAATCGTGCGAAGTCGTGGGCTAGGTGGGAATATAGCTGCCGGTCTCAGGTCAATTGTTGGTGGAGAGATTCACGAGTACACGCAGCTCCTGAATGAGGCCCGTGAGCAGGCACTTGATCGATTAAAAGAACATGCAAAGGCCCTTGGGGCAAATGCCGTTGTGAGCGTGGAGTTTGATTCTTCAGAGATCGGCCAGACAATGACTGAGTTGCTTGCATATGGCACAGCGGTAGTGGTCGAAAAAGATGAAGTTCCCGCAAGTCCGGTTCGGCTTGGTTGAAGGATGGACAATAGGATGGATGACAGGACAGATAATATATTCCAAGGATTGGAAAGTTCTGATAACTTTTCGGTTGATAATTTTTTTTCAAGATGAAAAAGGGTATTGTCCTTCAATTTGAACCATGAAAGCACGGAAGACATAGAATTAAGAAATTAATGGCATAGTTTAAGGGCATAGTTTTTCCCCCTAACTGTGGAAAGAATTAGAATTGGAAGAAGATTGGAAATAGAAAACTTTGAAACCAGTAGAAATGGAGCTGGACATCTATTTCCGAATTTTACTACCTATGCTCGATGATTTCCAATTTCAGAAATTTTCAACAGGTCTGTCCACTTGGTTTCTATGATCTCTATTCCTTTTACTATTTCTATGTCTTTCGAACTTTCGTATTTACCAGCCGAAGAAGTTTTTTTACTGGAGAAATTACTGGCTTCGGGACTACTTTGTTTCTGGAAGAATAACTTTCTCCATTGACACTTGCCAGATATTCCAGGGAACTTATCCCGTTTATTGAAAGAGGGTACTTTTTTTCGTTTCGATATTCCACAATTCTCTTTAGCAGTGGACAATCCTCAACAGCTTTGGTGTCATACTTTGTGATTCTTGTTAGCAACCTTGAGATAAGAGGGTTTTTAAAGTATCTCCCCCATATCGGATTATCAATTACCTCGTCATAATAACTATGAATGAATGTTCTGTAATAAAGGAGTTTTTCATACTTTGAGCGATTTTCAAGAGGTTTCAGGTTCAGTATATCGATAGTACAATCTATATTTTTAAGTACGCTGAGTTCCCCTGAAAACAGAATATCTCTGGCATACCTTCTGTACAGTTCCTGATTAATCCTGTGTTCGATGGGAACTTTCAAAAAGAAATTAATTAATTCTGTATCCCAGAACGGGACTCTCCACTCATATCCGAAAAACTCGTAGGCTCTGACTGAATTAACAATAAACTTCGATTGCCTCTCATTAAAATCAAACAATTCCACTGCATTTGCACACGTTTCGTTATTATTAATTTCCACTCTGTCTATTGATTTTTTGATTTTTTCTTTAAAAGTGTGTTCAAATTCATACTCAGAGGGCCATTTCCAGAGGATGTAGTGTCTTTTCAGAGAATCTGCCAGATAAGTTTCCGAGTTATAGTTTCTTGAAACATCAAAGTAATAATGGGGAATATGGCTGCCTGCAAGCATATCACCGGTGTGTCCCGGAACAAATACTGCATTTTCAGGGAGCTTTCCCTGGGTTTTCAACTCTTTTATGGCCAAAAAATCCTGCATATGGGGCAAAGATGCAAGATTTCCAGCAAAAATCCGGAAAAGATCTGCTTCTTCAGAATTGTAACATTCATGCCATTTACTGGCTGTGTATTTTACAAAAAGCCAATCATAGCCAAGAACCTTTGCCACTTTTTTGCTTATTGCGGACTCTCGATTGCCTTTTCTTCCATAACTGATACAGACAACATCATTTACTCCAAGCCTTTTCAACATTGCAACAATAATGCGTGAATCCAGTCCTCCGCTTAAGGGCACTACAAGTTTTTTTCCCTTTTTTTCGGTACTTTCAATTAGTCTTGAAAAGGCATTTACAAAAGCCCGATCGAGCATTTCAAGAAGTTTGTCTTCAGGCAGTTCGTAGTAAGCTTCATGCAAATATCTAAAATATGTAAAGGTTTTTAGGTGATTCCCTTTCTTTTGGTAAATCAAAAATTCTGCATTTTTCATTTGTTTTATGCCGTCAAAGAGTGTTTCATTTCCTGTCACATATCCTGCAACCAGAAATTCTACCGCATTTTTTTCATTTCGGGGGTGATTATTTTTATCTTTTAAATAATAAGCATTATCTGACACTATAAAATTATTTTTTGGTGTAGTATAAAACAGGGGGGTACTTCTTAGTTTGTCAACAGCACAAAATATTCTATTCTCTGTCTCGGCAACAATTGCAAATTCCCCATTAAATCCTTTAAGGAGATCTCCAATCTCTTTTTCCTGAACTTCTCCTTCTTTACCTATAAGAGGACATAATATTTCCGTCAACTTTTCCGGACTTAGGAGCGTGTCATTAAAAAATACATTCCCTTTTAAATAATACCTGATTCCATTGGATTTTATTTCTTTCCAAGTAGAATACTTATTCACTAACTTTATTTCATTTTTCATTTATTAGTGTCCCCCAAAATCAACATTTTTCATAATCTTAATTATATATTTTATGTGCTGTTTTTCTCCATGATTATCAGTTTTGAAGAAGCGTTTAAAGAAGTATTAAGTCTCTCAGTGAACTCCGGCTTTCAAAAGGAAACAAAAATATTTTAAATTTAATGAGTTCAGAACAATTATACCCCCAAAATTTTCATGTATTGATATTACTTCTCTTCCTTAAATTTATTTTTATATATCGTTTGTAAAATAATTTATAATGTTTGGTGCAATACTCTATGGTATGATTAATTCTAATATTTCTACCTGAGTAATTTCAATACCTATAATACTTCCGTCCCTCTTACATAAGAGATATGCAGGATATCATTTTTATTGATGGAGGCAGCCTTCCTACTCCCGAGGGTCTAACAAGGGAATGGGTTAAGGCTGCAGCTGAAAATCGGGACGAAGACGAAAAATTCTTTTCCATGATAAGGGAAGCTTTTCGGAGAAAAATTGATGTGGGCGTGCATGTCCCAACTTATCCTCAGTTTAGGGATATGATAGGACAATTTCTTGATATCATTAAAGATGAAAAGAACTGTTATGAGCCATACGTATTGAAAGAAGAAAATGCAAAGATCCTTGAGCTTGAGATAATTGATGAGGTCGCAAAACAGTACAGAAAAGAAACAGGTGAGACCCTTGAAGTCAGGGTTTGTGTTGCAGGCCCGACAGACCTATATCTTCAGGCCTTTGGAGAAACTGCTTATACGGATGCCTATCACATTCTTGCGCTGGATCTCGAGAATTTCATAAAACAAGCGTTTAAGACTGCAAAGAATTTCAAAATAAGGGTTATAGCTCTGGATGAACCCAGCCTTGGGATAAACGATAGAATTCAATTTTCTGATGCAGATATCATTTCCGCTCTAACCCTGGTTTCAACTCATGCCAGAAAACAGGGGGCAGATATGGAAATTCATCTGCATTCTCCCTTAAAGTATAAACTTGTCTGTGAGACCCCCATCAATGTCATAGGGTTTGAGTATGCTGCAACTCCTTCATACCTTAGTCTTCTGGACAGGAAAGTGCTTGAGAACTCAGATACTTATATCAGGCTTGGAGTGTCGCGGACAGACGTTTCAAGTCTTATAGGAATTATCAATGAAAATTACGGAGTTAATGCCTGGAAGGAAAAAGAGTATATGCAAAAAATTGTAACTGAACTTGAAACTCCGGAAGTTGTAAAAAAGAGACTTGAAATGGCTTATTCTGTCCTTGGAGATAGAATCAGATACGCAAGCCCGGACTGCGGACTGGCTTTCTGGCCGGACCAGGAACTCGCCTTCAGGCTTCTTGAAAATACAGCAAAAGGTATTAACGAATTTAATTCTGAGAAGAAAGGTCGGTAGAGTGATTCTAATTAAACATCCAATTAAACATCTTTTCCATGAATTCTCCAGTAATCCCTTTCTTTTTTTATTCTTATATTTTTATATTTTTTCTGTTTTCCCAATAATGCTAAATTCTTGTAGGTCTAGTAAGAGGATATGGAAGAAATCATCTTTGACGATATAGGAAGTTATCCCCTTCCTGAAGAAGTTAGCAAAGAGTGGGTTCAAAATGCTTTTAAAACAAGAGCAGAAGATGAGAAACTCTTTACGATAATCAATGACGCTTTCCAGCAAAAAATAGATGCAGGTGTACAGGTTCCTACCTATCCCCAGTATCAGGACATGAATGAACAGTTCCTGAAGGTTATACGGGATTCTAACTGCTGTGATAGTCCCTTTGAGATAAAACTTGAGTGTGCGAAAATAGAAGAACTTGAGGCTATAGAGAAGGTTGCAAAAGCCTATAAGGAACAGTTTGGAGAGACCCTAAAGGTTAGGATTTGTGTAACCGGCCCAACTGAACTTTACCTTAGAGAATTTGGAGGTACACGGTACACGGATATTTATTCTCTTTTTGCAAAAAATGTAAATAAATTTGTTCGAAACTCTATGAAAGCTGCCAGGCATTTCAAAATCTCAACTGTTTCTATTGATGAGCCAAGCATCGGGCTGAATCCTGAACTTTCTTTTGATGAAAATGATATTATCTCTGCCCTTACGGATGCCTCAAAATCAGCAAGTAAATGGGGGGCAGACGTGGAAATCCACCTCCATTCTCCTCTCTACTACAATTTTGCCTGTGAGACTCCTACGATCAATGTCATAGGAGTAGAATCTGCGGGTACGCCTTCCTACCTGGAACTCATTGATAAAAAAGTTTTGGAGAGTACAGACTCTTTCCTCAGACTGGGAGTTGCAAGAACTGATATCTTCACTCTGGCAGGAGCTCTTAATGAAAAGTACTGTACCAATGTCTGGAAAGATCAGCAATACCTTCCAGAGATTGTTACGGAACTGGAAACTCCGGCTGTTATAACAAAGAGACTCAAGCTTTATTACAGGCGTTTTGGTAACCTGATAAAGTATGTTGGTCCTGACTGTGGGCTGGGTTCCTGGCCTAATCAGAGGATGGCTTTTATCCTACTTTCCAATGTAGCCCAGGGAATCAAGGATTTCAGGGAATCATTTTAACCCTGAATCTTTTTCAGTTATTTTTCAGAAAGATCAGGTTTTATTTTTCTTTCCAGTGGAAAGAACGGTATTATTTGACATCTCTTAAAAAATGTCTATTGATATCAAAGAACAGTGGAAATGAGGGGGTGGTTCTTTATGACTGTTCCTGAATATTTCTTATTTTAAAGCCCCTAATCACTCATTAAGTCTTCCGTGCCTTCTATCAATCTCATCCATCATGTCCAGCATCTTTCGAATAGCGGTCCGAATAGCGTCTGACTGACTGACGAATTTTTTATTATCTCCCACATGCCTGTTAAGGTCATCCAGAAGTTCCTGCGGGATTTCAACACTTACTTTTGGCATTAAAATTGCACCTGTTTGTGTCAAATTTATGAGTTAAATAAGGCTTGAAATGTTATCCTATTGGAAGAAGCTTGATACAAACATTTTATTTTAGATTTTAAAAGAGCTTTGAGAAAGAGATCAGCGGGCCCGAAGGGATTTGAACCCCCGGCCTATGGATTAAGAGTCCATCGCTCTGCCTGACTAAGCTACGGGCCCACGCATTGTCATTCTCATTGAATGAGCGACTCTCACAATGAGCTTTTAATTATTTATAGGTTTCGGCATGAGTTTATCTTCCTCGAATCTTTCCGAATTTGAATCTTAATTTATAATGATATATGCTTACGATCTAAGTGCTTTTTGTTTATATGCAAAATTTTTACTTTAAAACACAGAATCTTATTTTATTATGGACAATCTTTTCTTTTATATGAATGCCTATGATTCCAGAATCTCAAAATGAGAAATCGGACATCTGAGACCTTGGGTTAGGCGTTATCTCAACTTCATTATTTTTCTTTTTTTTGTAAACATTAAAGCAAAACGTTATATACAAGCGAATATGAGTATGACCATTGATTGACTTATCCGAAGCTCTGTTGGGGATCAATTAATCAAATAGATTAAGTAGAATGCGTACTACCAATTTGGTTTTTCAAGTTTGGTTTGTTAAGTACTGTTTTTACTCTTCTCTGTCGATGGAGCTTGTTTAAGCTGATTAATAGAAGTTAAAGGAACGAATCTAATGTTTAGAGATGAAAGTGCTTCTGTGCCCGTTGAAGAGGGCAGAACTTACGATGTGAATATTCAGGATGTAGGTCGTAATGGAGACGGTATCGCCCGTATCGAAGGCTTCGTAGTTTTTGTCCCGAATACAAATGTTGGCGATGAAGTTCAGATTAAGGTCGAAAGAGTACTTCCCAAATTTGCATTTGCAACCGTTGTTGAGTAAATGCAGGTATAGGAAATCAAATAATTAAATAAAGTAAATTAAAGGAATGGTTTTTCATGTTCAGAGAAGAAAGTCGCTCAATCCCTGTCGAAGAGGGCAAAGTTTACGATGTAACAATTCAGGATATTGCTCGCCAGGGAGACGGCATCGCTCGTATTGAGGGTTTTGTGGTCTTTGTCCCGAATACGAGTGTTGGCGATGAAGTTCAGATTAAGGTCAAGAGAGTGCTCCCCAAATTTGCATTTGCAGATGTTGTCGAGTAAATGCAGGATGAGAGAGCAAATTTGATTAATTAACTAAGGTAGATTAAAGGAATGGTTTTCATGTTCAGAGAAGAAAGTCGCTCAGTCCCTGTCGAAGAGGGCGAAGTATACGATGTAACAATTCAGGATATTGCTCGCCAGGGAGACGGCATTGCACGTATAGAGGGTTTTGTTATCTTTGTTCCGGGCACTAAAGTTGGAGACGAAGTCCGGATTAAAGTCGAAAGAGTACTTCCTAAATATGGTTTTGCCAGCGTTGTTGAATAAGCTTGGCACTCAAAATGGAAAGAGCTAGACTGAAAAATCATATTCATAATTAATTTTTTTCAGTCTTTTCTATTCATTAATACTCTTTAATTGATTTTTTAGTTTTCTTGTTTTCTAAGTTCTAGCTTTTATTCTTTTCTTCAAATTTCAATCTTCTTATTATTCAGTGTCCTTACTTGTGTTTTTTATTGAGGCATCTGATAGTGAACGTCCGGTGGTGAACGTTCGATGCTGTTATATAATAGATCTCCAATCATATTCTGGA
>CAZCKG010000079.1:0-8131 GCA_964498825.1 uncultured Methanosarcinales archaeon | reverse complement strand
TTTTAAGCTTTTCGGAGAGGGAGGGAATATACTGAATAATAATTATAAATAAAGTATATATTTATAAAATATATGTGATATGCAAGTAGTATTGCCAAAAGAATTATAAACCCCTCAGGAATTTCCACTATTGAAGAAAAAGGTCAACATAGGATTTTGAGAAAAATGGTCAACATAGGATTCATAAAAATGGGCAACCTGGGAATGAGCCAGGTTATCAATCTGATTCAAGATGAAATTGCAGCACGTGAAGGAATCACAGTACGTGTTTTTGGCACAGGTGCTAAGATGGGCCCTGCTGATGCCGCAGATACTGAAAGTTTCAAGCAGTGGAACGCGGACTTTGTGGTAATCATCAGCCCAAACGCAGCAGCCCCAGGCCCGACCGCAGCCCGAGAAGTGTGGAAGGACGTACCCTGCATTATTGTCTCTGATGGTCCAACAAAGAAAGAAGCTAGAGAGGCATTCGAACAGGATGGTTTCGGATATATTATCCTCCCGGTAGACCCTCTCATAGGAGCAAAGAGAGAGTTTCTGGATCCCGTTGAAATGGCATCTTTCAACTCTGATGCAATGAAAGTACTCTCTGTCTGCGGCGTTGTAAGGCTTATCCAGGAAGAGCTGGACAAAGTAACCCAGCAGGTCGCATCCGGAAAGTCAGGTAAAGACCTTGAGCTTCCACACATTTTTGCTAAGCCAGAGAAGTGTGTTGAACATGCAGGTTTTGCTAACCCCTACGCAAAGGCAAAAGCTCTTGCTGCCCTTCATATGGCTGAAAAAGTAGCACAGGTTAACTTCCCTGCCTGTTTCATGTTAAAGGAAATCGATCAGGTTTGCCTTACAGCTGCAGCAGGACACGAAATAATGGGAGCAGCTGCCCTGCTTGCAACTCAAGCAAGAGAGATAGAAAAATCAAATGACACAGTCTTCAGGCAGCCCCATGCAAAGAACGGAACCCTGCTGAAGAAAACCAGACTATACGAAAAGCCAGAATAAACGCCAAAAACACTGGATTTTGAAGCAGAACCCTGATTGGAGGGACATATAAAAAGACCCAGAAAAAGAATGGGACAAAACCTCCAATTATGGACTCTTTTTAACTCGTCCTCAAAGGGCTGAACAGGACTAAGCACTAAACGTCAATTTTATTTCTTTGCATCCTCGACTTCTTCCAGCACGGAAGTATACTCCTTGAAAACTGAGGGGAGATCAATGGTTGTTAGCAGGTCCACAATTCCAAGAGCTGCAATAACTTTTCCGTCTTTTGAACGAATGGGAGTAACAACTACATGTTTTCCCTTATATACACCTTGTGTGGGAACCTCATGAACAACTTTATTGGTTTTCAGTACTTCTTCCAGTACAGGCCCTGTGTAGTCTCTGTCAAGAACTTCCCCTTTTTCAAGACGAAGCCCTTTTCTTTTGAGACTGCGAATCGTTGTGGGAAGTCCAACGAGTGAGTGCACTGCAACTGCTATTGCCTCAAGGTCCTCAGGACCTGAGTCTTCAGATATAGTTAGGGAAATAATGCTTTCACCCCCATTGATTACTTGCGGCCGGCGTTGGTGTAAAGCCAGAGATTCATATAAATGAAATCTGGCTCCATTTTCCGGTATATTTAGTATATTTTTTCAAAGAATATATAGTCAATCCTTACTCTCAAGTGCTTTTATGAATGCCTGCTTGTGCAGTTCCCCTGATTCGTGTATCCCCCCAAGATCACCACGTGACGCCCTGCAGGGATAATGCTGAATCAATAGACCTGCCTTCGGGGGGGCATCTTTGACAGGGGTTCCAATAATTTCTTTTGCCATATGCCAGGTACTCCCGCAAGGAGCACCTTTTAGAACCTCAACTTCAGAGATTTTCCCATCTTTCGTTTTTACTTTCAGGATAGGAGAACCAAATAGATCTGCAAATGGTCTATTGAATGCGTTGGGTTCAAGGGTGCAGCAAATCTCATCAACCTCGATGTCCATGCCCGAAGTTTCAGAAATCCTTTTTAGATCAGGGATTGAAGCTCTGGACGGCCCGCCTGGAATAATGAGGGAGCGTACACCGGCTTCTGCAGCAAGTTTCGCAATTGAAAATGTTAAGTCAGGATGCAGGGAGTAAGTAATTATAATTTCGGCAGAAAAAACACGGCGGTCGAAATCCAGATTTTCCAGAAATTCATCAGGTTCTTCAATGAAAACGGGCACAAACTCAGGAAGATCAGCAGTAACGACTGAAAAATCGCTGTGTTCCTTGATGGTTTCAATCAAACGGTGTCCGTATTTGCCTCGTGTGATTACTCCTATTACAGTCATTACTCTAAGCTATTTTTAATATTGCATAAATAGATGCTTATTTTATCCGGGAATCCCTGTTATGAATCACCACTCAAATAGGGATTCCCATGGAGGGTATAAATACACATAGTACATTTCAATGAAAATCTTTAAAGAAAAAAGTGTTCATTATGAGAGGCAAACTGATTACACTTGAAGGTATTGACGGTTCAGGTAAAAGTACGGTTGCAAAGAAACTTCAGGAAAACCCGGAAATCAAAACATTTAAACCTGTTTTTACCAGGGAGCCGACAAGAGGCACACTTACTGGAGTTGCTGTGGAAAAGGCTATCCAATCGGATACTGACCAGCTTGCCGAACTATTCCTTTTTACGGCTGACCACGCCGAACATCTGGCAAAGCTTGTAAAACCTGCTCTGGCAAGTGGGAAATCAGTGATTTCTGACCGCTATTCTGACAGCCGCTACGCTTACCAGGGAGTGACCCTGAAAAACTGCATGGAAAATCCGCTTGAATGGGTAAAAAACCTTCATAGAGGCTGGACTATTATTCCGGACCTGACCTTTCTTTTTGATATCAAACCCGAAATCTCAGTTGAACGCTGTGGCAGGCGAGGAGATCAAAGCAAGTTTGAAAAAATAGAATTTTTGCAAAGTGTAAGAGAGCTTTTCCTAAAGCTCGCAGAAGAAGATGCTGAGCGTTTTGTTATAATTGATGCCTCTCAATCTCCTGAAAGCCTGGAAAAAGAAGTAACAGAAAAAGTTCTCGAATTACTCCGCACAAACTGAATTCGTAAAAATTTCAACAAAACAAAGAAAAAATCAGCCTGCAAATTGAACCTTGAAAAAGGAAAAATGGAAAAATCCTGTTAGAGCGAATTCTCGTCCGCAAACTTAATCAGGGCTTCCCCAAGCATTCTAACGTGTGAAGGGTTAAGGTTGAATCTGGACTTCTTTACTCCCCCACGCTCTTTTGCAAGCTCTACATATTCTTTTTCGAAACGGTCACTGTGAGCTAAGGAAATAGTCATGTACCAGCCCCCTCCCATTTTGATCTCTACGTACCCGTCTCCACTTTTCATCTCAGCATTTTCCTCAACATTCTCTTCAGTAGCATTGTTCTTTACCATGATATAAACCTCGAAATATCTTAGTACTTAATTTAAGTCCATTTATTTAATGTAAAATCCATTTTTTTGAATATAACGATACTCAATAGACTATATACAAACTCATGAGGAAAGGTAAAAACCTTCCTGAGAAGCAAAAGTCAGATATTTATGAATTATTGCTTATCATCTAATTTGAGTCCTGACCTCAGAACTTCCAGAGAAACAAGGCCTGAATGAACTGCAGTTGCAACAAGAGCTCCTTTTACCCCGAGTTTTTCAAGGATGAAAAGGTCTTCCATATTTCGGACCCCTCCTGCAAGTAGGACACTGTGCTTAGAGTATTCAACCAGTTTCTGAAGGAATTCAGGATCAAAGCCAGAAGCAGTTCCAACTCTGTCAAGGTCAAGGAAAATCAGGTCTTTGATAGGAAGGTCGTTTAGTAATTTTACGATTTCAAAAGGGTCCTCAGGCATTTCAGGATCCTTTTTAAGGATTTTTCCATGTTTCATATCGATACTAACACTGATAAGGCCAGGATGTCGGAAAGCTGCTTCTTTGATTGCTGAAAAAGCACCTGTTTCCGTACCTACAATCGCAGTCTTTGATATGGAAAGAGCTTTGTCTATTTCCTCTGGAGATGAGACTCCAAAATCAAGCATTGTGTCTGCCCTTAGACTGACTTCGCGTATAGTTTCGGCATTTGTATCACGAGGTCCCTTGCCCTGGAGCGCGTTAAGATCGGCAATATATACCTCCTTCGGGCGCAAGGCTTCAACTATATCCAGAGGATCCGAGCTACTGCATACAACACTTGAATCAGAAACCGGAAGGTACTTTTCCCTTACTCCGCCTTTTGCAAGAACCACGCTACGGTTAAATATATCCATTACAAAGACTACTCGGAACATACTTATTCCATAGCTGCATCATCCTATAAAAAAATATAAAATAAGGTTTATTGTATAAAAAGAAAAATATTCATTATAATAATTCAAATTCCATGCTCAGTTAGAGGATTTTTATGAAACTGCTTGTAAGTCCAATCAATAGAGAAGAAGCAATTATTGCTTCCAGAGGCGGCGCAGACATTGTGGATGTCAAAAACCCAAAAGAAGGTTCCCTTGGGGCTAATTTCCCATGGATAATCAGAGATGTGAAAGAAGCCGTAAATGGCAGACAACCAATAAGCGCAACCATAGGAGATTTCAATTATAAACCAGGAACTGCATCCCTTGCAGCCCTTGGAGCGGCAGTTGCCGGAGCAGACTACATAAAGGTGGGTCTTTATGACATCCAGACTGAAGAACAGGCCCTCGATCTTCTTACTAAAGTAACACAAGCTGTAAAGGATTATGACTCCACAAAGAGAGTTGTTGCTTCAGGATATTCGGACTACAAACGCATCAATTCAATTTCCCCTCTATTACTTCCTGCAATTGCCGCAGAGGCTGGGATAGATGTAGTAATGGTGGATACTGCAATCAAAGACGGAAAATCCACTTTTGAATTCATGGATGAAAAAGCACTTAAAGAGTTCACTGATCTTGCTCACGAACATGGACTTGAAAATGCAATCGCAGGGTCCCTGAAATTTGAAGACCTGCCAATACTTGAAAGAATAGGACCCGACATTATAGGTGTCCGGGGTATGGTCTGTGGAGGAGACAGAAGAACTGCTATCCAACAGGAACTGGTTGAAAAGCTTGTAGCTGAATGCCAGGTCTGAGAGTATTATCAGTTTGGCATAAAAATAAAAGAATAAGCCGGCAGGTCTTCCTGACAGGCCGGCCAAAAAGTAATTAAAACAAAGAAACTATTTTTAATCTGATGTTTGTTCTGGGGCATATTGGGATTACTCTAGGAATTTTTTATTCCTTATATTATTTGTATTCAAAAAAGAATTTTCAAAGAGCTGTTCCATATATTGTAATAGGATCACTCCTTCCAGATATTATAGATAAGCCTCTTGGCAGGATAATCCTTGCTGAAACCATAGGAAGTGGACGAATCTTTGCACATACTCTTTTATTTGCTACTTTTCTCGGTTTGATGGGATACTATCTATACCGGAATGGGAGATCTAAACTTCTTATCATTGCAGGGGCATCTTTTTGTCATCTGCTTGAAGATCAGATGTGGAATAGTCCTGAAGCGTTTTTCTGGCCCTTTTTAGGCTGGGAGTTTCCAAGAGACAAAATTTACGGAAACTTTATCGAGTATCTTATGATAATCTTCAACAGGTCTTATGACCCGGCATTTACACAGACTTTTGTTTCAGAAATAATTGGATTAATTATAATTGTTCTTCTTACAGGCAAGTACATCCAATCTAAAATAAAAGAGAGTTTTACAGCACAGGAGTAGAAGAGGAAAAAAATATTTTACGGGTTATATTCATAAATCTCTATGTTGAGAGAGTCATAAATCTTGTATACGGGATAATTTCGGAGACTATTTTCTGAAAGATCCGGAATTTCCTTATATTTACTTTCACTCAGGTTCAAGGCTTCTGAAAAAGTAGTAACTACTAAGTAGGAAGGTTTGTTTTCAACTGGCTTTTCGAAAACGCTACGATTTTCACTAAATTTCTCTGGAAGCCCACTTACTCCGTTTCCTTCGGATGACATGATATATGGAGCGTTGTCATTTGCCTTTAATAGCCATTTAACCCCATTGACCTCGTTTTGTGAAACCGCTTCAGAAATTCCGCCAGCATACGGAGAACTGAAGCATGTGAAGAATCCCAGCGTCCAGAGAAGGCAAAGAACAAGGACCGCCGAACCAAGGCCAAGGATATATCCTTTTCTGAGGAAAATAACATACAGAGAGTAACCCAGCAAAGGAATCTGGGCAAAAATGATAAAGCTCAAGTTTGCAAACCTATCCGGAGGATAAGGAACAAAGGGATTTAAAAGGAAGGCAAGCTCCAGGAAAAAAGTGGAGATATAAAGGATTAGAAAGCGAGGATATCTGTGAACAAAATGCTGACAAAACCTTTTACGATTCTGCCATACAATGATGGAATTAATTACGATAAAAACTAACGGGATGTAGTACTTGCCATAATATAGATTGAAAAGATTCACTAATTCAAAAAAACTTTCCTTTGTTTCCGGTATTAAGGAAAAACCTGCCTTCATTAATATCTCAGAGCGCCAGGCAAGGTTTGAGGGGAAGATGTCGAAGATATTAAGCGCACTTTTTGTATAAAGCAGGAGACCTGCAAAAGTAAAAGACAGAAAGATAAATACAGGAACCTTTTTTCCTGTAGAATTGAAAGAACCAAAGGGAAGAAGGTTGGAACTTAGAATTTTACGAAGAAGCCCCTGCTTCAGCATTGTGCCTGAAATAGCAAGGGAGAGGGAAAAGCAAACCAGGTATGCAAAAATGAAGGGATAAGATAATGGAATCAAGGGTAACATAAATAGAAGACAGATAGCCATTCCCCTATTTTTAGCTGCAAGCACATTTCTCAATACGAAAAGATAGAGAGGCACAAGGCAAAAACATAGGTAATATGGAAACGTTGAGACCTGAAAATGTCCAAAATA
The DNA here is from genome assembly GCA_964498825.1 of uncultured Methanosarcinales archaeon. Taxonomy (GTDB): domain Archaea; phylum Halobacteriota; class Methanosarcinia; order Methanosarcinales; family Methanosarcinaceae; genus Methanosarcina. The sequence goes on along the minus strand of CAZCKG010000079.1, from coordinate 1,178 downwards.
AGGAATGAGCGAAGACAAAAACGTTACTAAAACCAGTTTTTCCCTGCTCATAAAGGCCCGATAGAACAGAAACATTCCGCTGATAAATAAAATTGAAAAAAAGATGGGTAAAAAATATGAAAGCGTCCATGCCTCCAGCCCTGAAACCAGAGCCAGGGCTGAGACGAATAAAGGACCAGTAGGAGATGCATTGGTAAGACTAAAAAGCCCGCTCTCTCCTACAAGTCCCATATATGAAAACTCTGCTCCTCTGCCTACCGAAACATAACCAAGCATATGAGGAGTAATCAGCAATGTAACATGGACTAGAAACAGAATGAGAACTGCGCTCATCTTTCTGTATGCGAGAAGCATGATACAGGCAGAGAGAAAACAAAAGAGCAAAGTCAGGAAGAAGTGGAAAGGAAGCTGCTCATAGATATTAACTATATATCCCTCAGGCTGGATTCCCCTGAGAACAAATAGGTTATAAACCAGTAAAAGCAGAGAAATCGAAGTTACAAGATTTAATATATTATTAGTAATTTTAGACAATGTGTCCCCCATCCTTTCCGAAAGTTACAAAGTCCAGTTTCTGTACCCAGGTATGAAGCCGATCCTGAAAAGTATTATTATTCTCTTAGAATATTGCTTGAGAAGGCAACCGACAGGCTCAAAAACTTTCGCATACAAATTTTCTTTACATTCTCCTTTTTATTTTTATCTATCCAATCGGCCCAACAAATAGTTAATAGTTGTGCCTGGAGCTCAGGTTGATATACCTGCCTCAATATAATTAATGTTTCGATGGATTAAAAATTTTCAAGAATTAAAGGCTTTCGGGTATTTATCCTTTACTTAGGAAATTCACTATTTTTCGAGAAATTTATGGCGAGATCTTAAATCAAGTTCTTTCTAAACAGACTTTTTGAGATATACAAATGATCAAACTATTGTTTTTCACAACAGTTAAGACATAACTCCTGATACCATTCAAAGTCCAGGTAAAGTACTCAGAATAGGTAATTCAACCTACTAAGAGCAAATTTAAACTGAAAGTATAATCATGAATTTTCATAGGGAGTGGACGCGACAGTTCAATCAATGGAGCAATATAAGAATGAATATATTCAACAACTAACTAAAGACATTCTCAGGGAGGGTAAATAATGGTTTCCTGAGAAATATATGATTTGGAA
>CAZCKG010000078.1:5099-8143 GCA_964498825.1 uncultured Methanosarcinales archaeon | reverse complement strand
GGGTAAATATAAATGTTCCGGGAGATTTCCGGAACTCAAACTTTTGGCATTCCAACTCCAACAAAAACTAACTTTGTTTCAACAGGTATTGCTCCTGCTTCACTTAGAGAGATATCTTTTTTTGTGACTTCTATCTGGACATCTCCTTTGTCCAGGCCAGCTTCATTCATATATTCCATAACTAATTTTCTTCCAAGAGTTTCTGCATATTCCAGGGCTTCAGGATAAGTTCCGAAGGTCTCTCTCCCCTGAGGAGAAAACAGAAGAATAAGCCTTTTTCTGTCCTTCGTATAGGTGCTCTTAATAAGGATTTCAATTCTTTTTATCCCCTTGCCGACAACTGCACCGACTGCGTTTCCCACTTCAGCATATTCAGGGACTATGATGTCGGCGTCAAGAATTTGCTTTAGCTCCTCAATATATGCAACTACAGGACCTCCTATAAGGACCACGGGAATTTTCATCCTGAACTGTGTGAACCTGTCGGACAGCAGGATCTTTTCAATCTCCTGGGAAGAAACGTCTTTCAAGACAAAGGACATAAGATTTAAGACCATATTCCTTGCAACGTCCTGTTTTATCTGCTTGCAGAGTTTGATGTGGTCTGTGTGGGTATAGCGTTCAAGAAGCTTTGCTCCTACTTTTGAGGCTTCTCTATCCCAGGAAGTATATTCCCCAAGCACATGCAGGGCATCAGTAGGAGTAAAACCGATTGCCTGGATCAGGCGTTTTCTTATTAGCGGATCCAGCAGGCCAGGATAAATCGTTTTCTGAGTTTCCCAGAAAATATCGTTTAAAGAAGTAGGGAAATCTCCTATTCTATCAAAGAGTTCCTGTTCCATTTTTCCAAGGTCTGAAGCTTCAGCCCCTGTCCTTATGAAAAACTTCGTAGGTTGTACATTTTCTTCAAGATGCATGGCTGCAGGAATTCTTCCCTTTTTTAGAGCTTCGAGAAAACCAGGATATTTAACAGCTGCAACACAGAGGGGAATGACTCTTCTTGGGCCTATATTTAGTTTCATATTTCTGACCCAGATGTGGCTGTCTCCTCCCATTGCCGATGTTTCCATCCGGATAGCTTTTACCTTTGTCTGCCAGCCTCCGACCACAGCTCCTTCTTCACAGAGTTCAGGAAGCCCGCTTTCAAGCATGGACACGTCAGTACTTGTCCCACCCACGTCAATTACTGCACAGGTCTCAAGTCCTGAAAGGTGGGAAGCTCCTACGAGGCTTGCTGCAGGTCCGGAAAAGATGGACTCAATAGGTTTTTCCAGGGCTTCATTAATTCCTACAACAGAACCGTCGCATTTGAGCATAAGCAGCCTTGAGTCCATTCCCCGCCTGGAAATTTCTTCTTTTATTGAACGGATAAACTGGTGTGCAATGGGAATAAGCTGGGCATTCAGGTAGGCTGTAATCCCCCTCTCGTAAGCTCCAAGGTCAAGAGACAGCTCATGCCCGCAAACTGCAGGAAGCCCTGTCAGCTCCTGAATTCGAGTTTTGATCGCCAGTTCATGGGCAGGGTTTCGGATACTGAAATATGAAGAAACAGCAAAAGCTGAAACGTCATCCTTTACTTTCAGGACAAAAGCTTCTACTGCTTCCATATCAAGGGGAAAGAGTTCAGCCCCGTGGTGGTCGTGTCCTCCCTTCACTATGGTGTGGAATTCAACATGCATCTGTTCAGGAATTTCATAATCTCCTATGAGGATTAACCCAACAGGATAGCCATTTTTTTCAAGGATGGTATTTGTAGCAAGAGTTGTAGAAACAGAAACCATTTTTACGTCTTTTAAATATTTTTCCTCCAGACCATCTATGGAATTTCTAATCCCTTCCAGAAGGTCAGGATAGGTAGTAAGCGCCTTATTCGAATCCATCACTTTGCCATCGGAGTCCCGAATGATGATCGAATCGGTGTATGTTCCTCCTGCGTCAATACCCATACTGTACTGCATTAAATATCTCCTGGCAATTTCTATTGAATTGGGGTTCATGAAATAGTTAATCAGTTTAAAATTGCCGGGCAGATATTATATTTAAAAGTATTTTATTGATATGCATAATAATCTATTGAGGGAGTTTTGTGATCTTTGACGAATTGAATAAGGACCTTTTATAATGGAATGGATAATGCTTAAAACCCTCTCCCAAAAACGAAAGTTGTATGCCTGCGAGCAATAAAATAGTTCATGGCAGGAATAGGAAAAGAGCCCGAAGGGATCTTCACAGTCCAGGAAATTATATATCGAATTCTCAAATCAATATCAAAGTAGATTTCATTGGTTCTCAACATGGAAAATTAATCTGTTTTTCCACCGTAGTTTGAGTTTCGAATTTCGAACTGCGTTTTTAATATATTTTCGCTGGAATCCTCCATCGAAAAGTCCTTCTACTCAGACACCCAATAAGTACAAAGGAAATACGGTGAAACAGAAATCCTGATTTAGGGAGTTGGTATACATTATGGGAGATCAAAATGATGAAATCTATTTTGCAGAGTTAGAATCATGCAAACTAGATTTTTTGGAATGGACACCTGAGAAGGGAGTGACAGTTAGCGACACATCAAAACAATTTGCAAGAGAATTTCTAAATTTCTCAGCAAGTGATGACAGCAAGACCAACGAATTTAATGGGGCTAAAAAAACATTTAACATAATAGCTTCAATGCTGATCCAGCGTAACGTAGGGAACGATGGAGTAATCCCTAAAGCAGTCATAGATGAGATCGCAGAACTAAGCGGAACTACAGATAGAAGAGTTTACACAGTACTGGAAGCATTGGAAGCTGAAGGCTGGAGACCAGATATTGGCTGTGCAGGAAGAACTAATGATCAGTTTTAATTGTGTTCTAGAGTAATGCATTGTTGTAGATTCAAGGTATTCCGGTTGTAATAAGTATATTGTTATGGCGGAAAATTTCATAAACTCCATGCTGTGAATATGTCACTGTTACTTAGTTATTAGTTCTAGGCTCTGGAGAAAAATCCTATTTTCTTAATAACGTTTCCTTAATTTCTTTTTAAGTTCTAATTTTCATA
>CAZCKG010000078.1:0-4999 GCA_964498825.1 uncultured Methanosarcinales archaeon | reverse complement strand
AAATCCAAAAATTTGGTCGTCCCTCATTATATGGTTGATGTTTTCATGATTAATTTTCCAATGATAGAAACGCTTACGTTTTGTGCATCAAAGCACGTCTACTATAACCTCACTATATCACCTTACTGAATTGCAAAAAAGGTACAATGCGGTACTAAAGGTGTTTTGGAAAATAACATCAGCCAACAAATAGTGCACGACCAAAAAATTATATAACTCATTAAATTAAAATCATCTTCAAACATAGTTCTAAAAAGCACTTTGAAGCTTAAGAGAAAATCCCTGGAAATTTTAAATAATTAATCGAGTTGGTGGGTATGGCATTTTCTGAGATTTTGAGTCAGCTAAAGGAATTTGAAAAGAAATTCAATGAAATTAAATATCCTCCTGAAGCTGCTTTTCAACCTTCTTTTTCCTTCCGAATTCGAAAAACTGAACGTGATAGTTTTAAGCACAATTTACCTGCTTTTGAAATCAACGAGTTTTTCGAAAAGGTGGAGCAATGACCTACAAAGTATCCTTTCATCCTTCGGTTTTCAAAAATCTTCAAAAACTATACTTATTTGACAGGTTGGAATATGATTATGTAAAGCATCACCTGCATCTTCTGGCATACAGGCCCGAAATAGGTTTTCCCCTTGAAGCTGAATTCGAGGGAAAATGGAGAATTCACATAGGACCTTTTGTGTTAATCTATACCTTTGACAGTGCCACAAACATCCTTACTCTCCTGGTCTTTGAACACTACGCACGGGCATATGATATGAATACGGCTTATGCATAAAATCCCTGCTTGGTACCGAGTTGGAACTTGAATTCCGCTTCCCAAGACGTGACTCGGGATCACAGGAAATCAGAGATTTCCTGGGAGTTACACTGCAAGTGCAACAGCCCGTCGTCCGTTTCTCTACGCTCAAGCAGACTCATTTATAAGTAAGTTATACCTCTTTTCTATCAGCAGGCTAATTCTTTAAGTTGGATTCCTTTTTTGTTTGCCATAAGAGTTACAATGAGTCCATCAAATTAAAAGGCCGCTCTCTGAACTATTACTGCATTTATTACTGCGTTTCCAGATCAATAAAGATTTTAAAGATCTGAAAATAAAGAAAAGGTTAGGGCAAGTTCGATGTAGAGTTAGTTCAATATGAAGAATTGATTGAGGAAGCCAGGATGAGGAAAAACGACAGCATTATCGCGTGTGGCAGGACAATAGATTACGAAATAGTGTATAGTAAAAAGAGAAAGAGGGCAGCTATCCTCGTCCGGCCGGACATGAAAGTTGAGTTCCGGGCTCCTCATGGATTAAATTCTGAAACTGTTAAGGAAATGATTCACTTGAAGGCTGGCTGGATATGTAAAAAACTTGAGTTTTTTGAGACAAACAGGCTGCCTGATCAAAAAAAGAAGTATTTTGAGGGTGAAATCTACCTTTATCTCGGTACGGAATATCCCCTGAAAATTATATTTTTGGATAGTATCAAAAATCCTACGGCTTCTTTTAAAGATTCTAAACTTACGGTTATGATCCCTGCAAAGGTTTCTGAAGACCGGGTTATTTTTCTGGTGAAAAAAGCTATCTGGAGTTTTTACAGCGAGTGTGCTGAGAGGGAAGTTGAACGGATTTTGAGAGTTTATTCAAAGAAGCTGGGGGTAACACCTCCGGTTTTTAAAATAAAGTATCAAAAGAAGCGCTGGGGGAGCTGTTCCGCAGAAAACATTCTGAGGATTAATTTTCAGCTTTTTATGGCTCCACCCGAGCAGCTTGAATACGTGGTGGTACATGAGCTCTGCCATCTGAAGGAAAAAAATCACTCGGTAAAGTTCTGGAAGCTTGTCGGGGAAATCATGCCAGGCTATGAGATACACAGGAAAGGCCTGAAAAAGGACGGATGGAAATATGTGCTTTAAACAGAGGATCTTTCTAAGGAAGCTCATTCTAAAATGCTTGAATTAAATTTTGGAATGAACTTCTTAACTGTGATTTTTTTTATAGGCTCAAGGTCTCCCTTCATTTTTTCTACCTGAGCATTATTAATTGTGCCTTTATCCAGCCATTTCTGGATCAGGTCTTTGTCAAGCATACGCTAATTATATCAATATGCTCTATAAACATTTTTTTAAATTATTAATTTCGCAATTCTTTTCTTTACTTATAGGGTTTATCTGACTGAAAAAGGAAAGAAAATCAAAAGTGTGGTCCTTAAAAGGTTGATTACCTTTGTCGATATTCTTCTTTCGGACTTCACTCCTGATGAAAAAGAAATTTTCAGGCAGCTTGTTCAGAAGGCTGCACGCAAACTCTTCGAACCAGGGTTTGAGCCTACCTGTTAAGACAGGTCGGGATTACATGGAGTAAAAAATGGCAGGGAGAATTAAAATATGGAACAAAATGCGCAGGAAAAAAGTGAATTTCTGGGAAAAGAAAATATAAGAAAACTCCTGTTTAAACTCTCAACTCCGGCTATTGTCGGAATGGTTGTGGAAGCTCTTTACAACGTTGTGGATACTTTTTTTGTGGGGAGGGCTTATGGGGCAGAGAGCGTCCAGGCTATAGGAGGGCTTTCGATAGCTTTTCCTATCCAGATGATAATTATGGCTTTCGGAATCGTTCTCGGGACAGGGGGCTCTTCCATAATATCGCGTGCTCTTGGAGCGCGAGATCCCGAAAAAGCTGAGAGGACCCTGGGAAATGTTTTTTCTCTGAACCTCGTTCTCAGTGTACTTATTGCAATTCCCTGCCTCCTTTTCCTTGAGTCTATTCTGAAATCTTTTGGTGCGACTCCCGGAATTCTCCCTTACGCCAGAGATTATCTTGAGATTATAGTGGCCGGAGGAATTGTTTTTGTTTTTGGGATCTCGGTCCAGAGTCTTGTCAGAGCTGAAGGGAATGCTCGCCTTGCAATGAATGCCATGCTTTTAGGTGCAGGTCTTAATATCCTTCTTGATCCGGTTTTTATTTTCGGTTTCGGGATGGGGGTGCAGGGAGCTGCAATTGCAACCGTGCTCTCCCAGGCTGTAGGTTCGGCCTGGCTTCTTCAGTATTACCTTAAAGGAAAAGGAGCTGTACATTTCAAATCAGAAACGTTAAGACTATCTCCAGGAGTTCTTAAGGAAATAGGGGCTATCGGGGCAGGTTCTTTTGTGATGGAGGCTTCGGGAAGTGTTATGATGATTTTCGTGTATAATGCACTTTCCAGCTACGGGGGAGATGTCGCAATTGCTGTTTTTGGCATAGCAATAAAAATTAATTCCTTCATTTTCCTGCCTCTCCTGGGTATGGCATTTGGACTGCAGCCGATTGTCGGGTTCAATTATGGAGCAAAGCAGTTCGGAAGAATAGTAGAAGCCGTAAAACTATCTCTCCTGGTAACAACAACTTTCGGGCTTTTTGGCCTTATTGTCGTTTCTCTCTTTCCAGAACAACTTCTTGGACTTTTCAGTTCCGATCCTGAATATCTTGTCGTTGGAAAAAGTGCTTTAGTAATTATGGTTCTCGGATTGCCTTTGATAGGTTTTAATGTTGTTGCAACAGTAGTATTTCAGGCTCTGGGGCAGGCGAAACCTTCTTTTCTTCTTTCCCTTAGCCGGCAGCTTCTTTTCCTGATTCCTCTTGTTATCACACTTCCGCGTCTGTACGGTCTGGATGGAATCTGGGCAACTTTTCCGCTTTCTGACTTTTTGGCATTCATGCTTTCCGGATTCCTGCTTTTTAGAGTATACAGGACTTTTAAAGAACGCAAAGACTCTTTAAAGGCTAAATCAGGGTCTGAAGCGGCAGTTTCAAATAAATTTGAGTAATATTATCTGGAATTTAAATGAGATTCGAGGTTCAGGAAGAAAATGGCAGAAGTCCTATTTCTTCCTCTTCTTTCTTCTTCCTCTTCTTTCTTCTTCCTCTTCTTTCTTCTTCCTCTTCTTTCTTCTTCCTCTTCTTTCTTCTTTCTTCTCCTCTTCTTTTTCAATCTTAAGTCCAAAGAGTAATGTTCAGAATCATTGTTTCAAAAACAGTTTGAACTTAAATTACGTATTTTTTCTATTAAGCAAATCGAGGTGACATTAGTGAACTGTAGTGAATTGAAAGAAGGTCAAACTCTTATTTGTGAGGGGTGCGGATTCGAACTTAAGGTAGTAAACGAATGTGGGGAAGCGTGTTGCTCTACAGATGCCTGTTGTACTGGCAATATAACGTGCTGTGGAGAGCCGATGAAATTAAAGCAATAAGTGATGTAAGAGATTAGAATCCCTGAAAATTGATTAAGATTTCTTTCCGATTTTTGGAGTTTCAAACTTCAATTTTTACTCTCTTCCTTTTTTTTATATGGATATCTTTTTATTTTTTACATAGATTTACAATATTTTCTGTCATATTACTCCTCTATAATTATCTATCACACTTAAAGACATTAATTTTATATAATAATATTATGAATAATTTTATTAAGTGATATTATGCGTTTAGCCCGTCCGAAAAACAATATTGAGATTATAGAAGAACTATCTGCAAGAATGGATACTGTAGGTTATGCAATAGAACCCGCAGAGTCTATATCCCAAATAGTTGAGGAAGAAATGGCAATTGATATCTACGAGAAGTTTTTCTTTTTACATAAAATAGGTAATGTGTGGGTTCGGCCTATCAGTGTTTATGCTGCTCTGCTCGAAGACGGTAAGCGATATCCTGATATGCGTACGAATGTACTTATGGCACTCATCGAAGCCGAACAGGCTGGAATTCTGGAAAGTTGCACTAAGGAAATAGGTCATAAAAGACAGCCAGGTAAATTTGATGTCTATGATAGTGCTTACTATGACGAGTATACCAGGTTCAGGCCTTTAGAAGGAAACAAATTGAAGAGTTTTAAAAAGACAATCGATGAACTTTCGTATATCCAGACTCTGGAGGGGTCCCTTGTAACTATGATCCCACGAAAGCCTGAAAGTGTTATTCGCGTCCAGTAATTTCGTTTTGCAGGTTACTAACATATTAATTATTGCTTAA
>CAZCKG010000077.1:0-8196 GCA_964498825.1 uncultured Methanosarcinales archaeon | reverse complement strand
GCAACTCCCATTGAAGAGACCTCAAGCCCAGACGCTTCCATCAGTTTGCCGGCAGGCCCGCTGACAGGGGCATTGCCAATTATCGGGCTGACTGCAACGACCCTTTTCTTTTGCAGCACATCTTTCATTCCTAGCAGGGAAATAATAGGACCTATACTCGTGATCGGGTTACTTGGACCTATAAGGACGTTGTCGTCATTTTCCAGGGCTTCGAGTACTTTTGGAGAGATCGAGGCTTCGGAAACTCCCCTTATGTCAACTCCCAGCACTTCGGGCTCTCCGTGGTTTCCGATCCAGAAATCCTGAAAATGCATAGTTCCTTTAGGAGTCTCTATATAAGTGGAAACAGGATCGTCAGACATAGGTAAAATGTTTGCACTAATTCCGAAAACTGACGCAAGCTCTAAAGTCGCGTCGGTAAGGGAGATCCCGCTTCTGAGAAAATTCGAGCGGATGATATGAGTTGCTCTGTCCCGGTCTCCAAGTTTCATACTTTCCGTGACACCCAGTTGCTGCATACGCTCATAAGTCAGAAAGGTGTCGTCTTTTATGCCCCACCATCTTTTTCGGTCGATCTGGTCTGAGAACAGATAGAGCACCGTATCCAGGTCAGGACAAATCAGATTCCCCGAAACCCAGAGGTCTTCGGCAGTGTTTACAACAACGGTCATTTCCTCCGCTGGGAGGATTTCCTTGAGTCCTTCAAGGAGCTTTGGAGTTCCGGTGCCGCCTGAAAATATAATCATGATAATACCTTTTCCGGTTTCCTTTTAAACTTTCGGGTAGCGGGGATTTCTGCAAAATTTGCAGTACCAGAGTAATAGTAACAGCAATATATAATGAAATCTGTCTAAAGAATAATGAAGGTTGTCCTTGATCCCGTACACGGTTATATCGAGCTGGATGATTTAGCTCAGGATCTTCTTTCTACCCCCCAGATGCAGCGCCTCAGAAGAGTCAGACAGCTTGGGTTCTCAAACCTTGTCTACCCGGGAGCGAATCATACGCGTTTTGAGCACTCGCTTGGAGCAATGCATCTTGCCTCCGAGCTAACCAGAAGTCTGGACTCGATTGAAGAGGACAGAAAAATCGAGATAAAAACTGCTACTCTTCTACACGATGTAGGGCATGGACCTTTTTCCCACGTTACCGAGAATGTTATTGACAAATATACGCGGCGCAGGCATGATGATGTAAAGGAAATCCTGGGAAAAGGAGAAATAAGAGAAGTCCTGAGCAAACATGGGATTTCTCCCGGAAACCTTGTAAGACACATAAAGGGTGAGACATCTCTTGGGCAAATCCTTAGCAGCGAAATTGATGTGGACCGAATGGATTATCTTGTTAGGGACGCTCATTATACAGGTGTGGCCTTCGGGGTTGTGGATTACAATCGCCTGATAAATCAGATGAACTTTTACGAGGATAGGCTCGTTGTACACTACGGAGGACTGAAAGCTGCCGAATCACTACTGGTTTCACGTTTCTGGATGAACACATCGGTTTATTATCATCACGTAACCAGGATCTCGGAAGCTATGTGTTCCAGGGCCGTGGAGTACATGATCGAAAATAACGAGCTTGACCCTTTCAGGCTCAGGCAGATGGATGATATAGACCTTATTGCTGCCATGCGAAACGCAACCGGGTATGCAGGAGAACTTTCAAGACTGCTGGATGCCCGTCGGCTGTACAAGCGAGCACTATACGTGGGCCTGGCAGATGTAGGAAAGGGTGTACTCAGGCACCGTGACCGGATCCGAAGGGCGGAAAAAGAAATTTCAGAACTGGCCGGGGTTGATCCCGAATGCGTGCTTGTGGACATTCCAAAGACGCCTGAAATGCTGGAAATGCGGGCCATGATAAAAACTGACCATAAAATGATCCCTCTTAACGAAGCTTCCCATTTCGTATCCATCCTGCAGGAAGCCCATATGGATAACTGGAGAATGGGGGTATATAGCCCGAAAGAGCACTGTGAAGCCGTGGGAAAGGCTGCCAGAGACTATTTTGATGCTAAAAAGCCCATAAAACAGTTTAAACTGAGTGATCTCTAATAAAGGAAAGAGGTTAAAAAGATAAAGGTAGAAGGGAACTTTCCTTGAGATTTTTAAAGGCCGAGGTAGAAATGTGTTTCAGACTAAACGGAAAGTGGGGAAAATCGAAATAGTACTTGACGCAAGAAGGGTAGGAGAAGACTACTTGCTGACTCTTACAGGTGGAGAGGAGCACGTGGGAGCCGTTGCCATAGGGCTTTTTGATGAGAAAAACCAGAGAGCAAGTTCGTCAGTGGTAACAATGCCCGGTCACAGGGAGGAATATCTCGCCCTGCAAGGGGCAAGACAGGTTAGCAGGGCAACGAGAAAGACCTCGGTAGTTGTTGTCGGAATACACCAGGATAACATCAGCCCTGAGGAAATAAGGAATATAGTCTCAGCCACAGGAGAAATGGTCGAAAGCTTCATTTCCTTTTATAAGAAAGGAGACAAACTGGCAGGGCAAGATGAATACTGAAATAACAGCAGAGAGAAGAATAAGGAAATAGCGGCAGGAACATTAACAGCAAGAATATCAGCAGGGATAAAATGGAGATAACGGTAGGAATCAGCGGAGCTTCAGGGGTCCAGTACGGAATTCGTCTTCTTGAAATACTGGCGGAGAAAGGAATTAAAACTCATCTGGTTTTGACGGATGCCGCAAGCCAGATAATAAGGATCGAAACTGACTATCTTCCCGAAGCAGTGGAGAAACTTGCAACCTGGAGCTATGCCCAGAAAGACTTTTCAGCGCCAATAGCAAGCGGCTCTTACAGGACAGAGGGAATGATCATTGCTCCCTGCAGCATGAAAACCCTTGCGGCCGTGGCAAATGGAGTGTCCGACACCCTTCTTACGCGAGCTGCCGATGTCTGCCTCAAAGAGGAAAGAAAACTTATCTTAATGACCCGGGAAACTCCGCTTAACCTTATACATATTGAAAACATGCTCAGGGCTAAGAAAGCAGGGGCAAGCATCCTTCCAGCATGTCCGGGCTTTTATTCACGACCCCAAACTCTCGGAGACCTGATAGATACGATGGTAGGAAGGGCACTCGACCTGCTCGGGATAGAAAACGAGATTTATCACCGCTGGAAGTGAAGAAAGCAACCCTGGAAAACCCCGGGAACCCGGGAAGATCAGGCAGAAGAAGTTTAAATTTTCGAAAAAGAATTTTTTAGAGAAAGCCTGACAGACCCATGTTCTAACGGCTTTGCACGTAATCTGTCCTTTGCACGTAAAGTTTTAGAGTTGCACAAAAAGTCGGGAGTAGGAAAGAAGAGGAGTATTAAAAATTGGAATTATAAATATACCGGATTAATAATATTTTTAAGAAAGATTGTCTATTAGACTACGGATTTTATTAATCAATTCAAAAGCTTCATTTTCATTTTTTACCCCAGATAATACCAATTTTCCGCTATTGAATAGAAGAAAACTTGCACCCCAGTCTTTATAAATAATTGCTGGAAACTGTTCTGGCTCGTAGCTTGCTTTTTTAGGATCAAGTGAGTATATTAAATTTTCAATGCTAATTTTCATCTCAATATTATCTACAGTTACCATATTTTGAATTTTTAAATGCCATGGGCTAGTTGTTATGTTTATTTCGTTTAACAGTGTAATAACTCTGTTTGCAATATCATTTAATTGATCCAATGACTTACCAATGACTAGAAATTTTCCCGAACGATAAAATGCAACATAACTATTTTCTGGTTGTATTCTCATTTTCAGCCAATGAACCTTAGGTGAGGATTCAATTTCTGGTATAAAAAGTTGTAATTTTTTTAGATCAAGTGTTTGCGGCAATGTTACTATTGCGACAATATTAACAATTTCCATCAATTATCTATCCAAACCTATTTATTATTCTGACATGGAAAAATTGAAATCATTTACTAGTGCTTCGATTCCAAAATCAATTCCTTAATTCCTGGAAAAATCTGTGTTCTTCGGATCTATTCAAAAGTCAAATTTTATGAACCTACTTTGGAATCACAGTACTAGATTATTCTTTCAGCCGATTCACTATCATTTCAACATCTTCAGCTTTTGTAGAATCTTTGTAATTTGTAGTATATATGACATCACCATCAAATTTGAATATTTCGTCTGTAAATTCACTACAGATTTGTTATATTAATTCAAAAATACTATCAATTGAAAATCAACTTTATGAAAAATCTTCCTAATCCGTTTTGTGACAGTTACTCAGTTAAAATGTATATCAATATTTAATATTTTTTCAAGTTCGTCTAATATACTTTGTCTTATTTCATCAATATCCTCATAAACAGATGCTATCTCGTTTTGTCGATTCTTATCAAACATACCATCATTTCCTATTGGAATAGGAATATTTAACTTGAGCACCTTATTCATAGAACATTTCACACTAAAACCAAATCCTTCTTCGAATAACCTATTTTGAATAACATATTTTAAATAATGATATGACAAATCAGAGTTGTATTCTTCTTTAATTTTCAAAAGTTTAACTTTTTCATATGGAACGAACCTATTTTTTCTATAGAAAACAAAGCCTGAGCTTCCATCTTTATTCCACGTTAACACATTTTCATATTTTTTCCACTTACTATCTTCGGAAACCCACCCAAATACAGCATTTTCAATCATTGTTGCTGAATATACAGGAATATTGTTCTTATGTGTAGATACTAATGAAACGTCTTTCTTTTTTAATCCAGAATTTGTAGGCGGGGAGTCTAAGATTGAAGATATTGCAACATTACCAAATTTACTGTCGGCTATCAATGAAGCCACAGAAACATTCAAACTTTTAATTTTTTGTTTATAATCAAATACTTTTTTTTTCAACCCAAAAACGTATTCGTATTTAGAAATAATTTCTCTTTGTTTATCTATGTCTATATTACCATTTGTTTTGAATGGTATTTCAATTGAAACATTTCCCATGTTTTCCAATGAAGCTCTTAACTCTCTATCAAAACCATATTTATGCTTCACTTTCTCAAGTTGTATCATTAAATATGTGGGAAGTATGTCATTATTTAGGATACGAATTGCCCCACAATGGTCAGTAGTTACAAATGGGTGATTTTTTGGAATTGCATTAAACTCAAAATCTCCATCAATCCCCCATAAAACAAAGTTGTTATCAAAATTTGAAATATTACTTTGATCCTGAAACCCGATCGGTGTTTTTACATTTGCGCTGTAAATAGGTTTATTGCCAGAAATATTTATTATATCCTTCTTTACAATACGTTTGCCAATAAACAAATCAAAATATTTTTTATTTGATAACGCCACTTCTTCAAAGTCGCTTGTTATCTTTTTTTTTACTGCGACTTCTTTTAAAAGAAGAGAGAATTCATTTAAACTTTCAGATACATCACTAACAAGTTCACTGAATTCGTTAATATCTGTAACGTCACTTTCATTAATTATACCCAATGCTATTTGTTCTTCTTTTGACCACCATCTATCAACAGACCAATAGCCTTGAGGAGCGAACTTTTCAATTGGTTGTATCTTACATCGCTTATCCTCAGTTTTGAAGAAGTTTTTTGCACCTTTGAATTGATTGAATAATATTACTGCCTCTTCCAAGTCGTTTTTATCTATGTCAAAACGATATATATCACGACTTTCTCCAATCTCACTAACTAGGTATGTAAACACTGGGTCTCTTTGGACATGTTTAATATCGGCTTTTTTAGTTAGACAGAGAATGTATGTTTTCTTAGGAGTGGTAAAAAATGTTTTAATCGGCAGTGAAATGATCCCATCAATAAAACACTCATCTAAAATAAACTGACGTAAATTTTTATCATTTTGACGATTAAATATCCCATCTGGAATTACAATAAAAGCTTTTCCATTTGGTTTCAATGCTCTGATAATCCATTCTACAAATAAACCTTCAACTCCAAGAGCATTTATTTTATAATAGTTTGTAAGTGTGCTATCTTTCCTAATTTCCTCTTTTAAATTACTGCTTCCACTTGTCACGTATGGGGGATTTGTAAGAATTAGATCGAATTCATCCTTAACTGGTTCTGATAAAGTTCCAAGTATAGAATTTGTTTTTAAAGTAAAACTTTCGTTAAAAAGCTTAGCAAATTCTTTTGATAGACCTGGATTCTCTTTTATTAAGTCTGAAAAATATATCAACATATTAGCTTTAGCCAATATTATTGTTTTTTGTTCATCCTTATCAAATCCTTTATCAAATCCAAAAATTTTTATTTTGGGAATTATTTTATTGTTTTTAATTTCATAAAAATAATCTAAGTCGTTAACAATGGGTTCTAAGATAAATTTTCCCACTCCGCAGGCAGGATCACACATTTTTATACCGGCTTTAATCTCACTTTTAGCCATTTGAACTATAGCTTTTACCACTTTAAGAGGTGTGAAAAATTGTCCCCAGTTCTTTTTACTAATACTTTCTTTAAGAAAGCTTTCAAATAACCGACTTTTGAAATCGTGATCTATATATTCTAATTTTCCATAGTTTTCAAATTTTAATAATATTTTTTTAAAAACTCCACTATACCCTTTTACAGCTTTTTGGTCTTTACTTACAAAAATAGTACCATTAATAATCGTTGTATTGTCTACAGGATTTACAGGAAATAGATTATTTTTAATATATGGTCTAATTGTAGAAGCATATGCTTCTAATACTTCTTCGTCTGAATTCGTTTCGTAACTTTTAATCAAAGAATTAAAGCTATGCACTCCTTTTAAAACACCTAAATCACTAAGATACTTGAAAATGAACAATTCTACGAAAGTATATAGACAATTTTCGGGAGTGGCTCCACTTACCGACCAAACGTCCTGCCATATCTGCTTTGCTAAGTCAGTGGGATTAACAAGTCTTTTAGGTTTTATGCAAGAATTCGTTTCATTTATAGAATTGATAATACTCTCAATTAATGGAATTATTTTCTCATTTAAAGGACTAAAATTAATTACAATTTCTTTTCCTTCTTCATCTTTTATTCTTTCTCCATTCAAAGGATTTACCCAAATTGACTCAAATGTGTCAGTTGCAATAAAGATCTTCGAACCTATCTTTTTGGCAACTTCAATTTCTTGTAATATCGCTTGTTGCTTTTTTTGTGGTGTCTTGAATTCAGCAGGTTTTTTATATTCGATAACCGCGATAACATTTTTGTTATGAGTGATGATTGCATCTATCTTTTTTAACTCAATGTTTCCGTAATCTATTTTTCGGATAATACCATACTCTTTAAGGGATTTGACTGTAGTAGATCCAATATTATAAAAATTCCAAAAACCGATTTTTTCTGGTTTTTTATCAAGTCCCCTTTGTAACATTTCTTCACTCATATTAATCACATATAAAGCTCTATTAAATAATAAGGCTATGGACGCGGGATGAAAGTATTATACTAATTTTATTATACAATTTAAAATTATTTATAACTATATTACTTATTTTCTTGACTATAAACATTACGTCATTTTCTTGGATTTCTTTTCTTTTGTTCTTTCGCGATCCCAGTAAGGAGATTTACATTTTGGATTAGGGCAAACCTTTGGTAACCTACTTGGATCTTTTGCATACCATTCGTGACCGCATCTAAGGCATGTTAGTTTCTGTTCTAGATCAAACTCTTTCTCACAATGAGGGCATTTTACTTTCATTGAATCCCTTAATTTAATCATTATAGTGATTGATTAATCTATTCTATTCAAAGTATATATAATGCACGGTATATACCACTAGGTATATATACCTTAGAGTATATACTGTAAGTAATGAATTGAAACTAAAAAGAGGGTCATAGAAATGAAAATCAGTGAAATCAAAATCGGTCAAAAAGTAAAATACCAAAACCAGAAATGGATAGGCATTGTACAGGACATTCGCGAGAAGTTTAACGAAGTTGCAGTTATTTTTGAAGGCGACGGCGCACTGGAATTTATAGACGCAAAATACCTTCGGACAGCTTACTAAAATTTAATCTAATTTATTATCTTTTTTGAATGGTGGGATATGATTATGACATCAATTGCAGTAGGTACAAGAGAAGACAGGGGAAAAGCAATCGCTTCTCAAGGCGACCAAATAAAGAAGGTTAACGACAATCAATTTAAAGTAAAATCCCAATCAGGCCACGGTTATTATGATGTTAAG
>CAZCKG010000076.1:5694-8198 GCA_964498825.1 uncultured Methanosarcinales archaeon | reverse complement strand
CTGAAGGCCAAAGATAAAGTAAGAAGTAATTTTAAAGGAAAGCTGAGATCGCAGGTGTCAATGCCGAAAATAGAGAATGAAAAATAAAAAAATGAAAAAATCTCTTAAAACACATTAAGATTAAAAAATGAAGTTAAAATTAAGCAGAGCTATTTTTCAATTAATCAAGCGTAATATTCGTTCCTCGCTTCAACCATTGCTTTGATATTGGCAAGAGGAGTCATAGGTGCAATTCCGCAACCCGGAGCAAGCACATCAACGCCGTCCGACAAAGCCTGCTTCGATTCAGCTTTTATCTTGTCAATAGGGCCAGGCAATAAGGTAAATGGACTGGAAATGTTCCCTACAAATCTGGCCCTGTTTCCGATGACTTCCTTTGCTTTCTTTGCGCTGCCTATCTTTTCTTCGACACTGAGACCTTCAAAACCGCAGTCTGCCATATAGTTGAGGATAGGGTTCACGTTACCACAGACATGGAGAACAGTCACAGAGTTGACATTCGCTGAGAAATTCTGCAGCCTGGACTCGAGTTCGGCTTTAAACGTATCAGGGCTCATGAGATCCGGAGACGCAACAGGGTCTGCAACAGAAATGATGTCAGCTCCTGCTTCAACCATTGCATTAGCATAAACTATAGTGGCTTCAGTTGCGAAATCCAGGATCTGCCCAAAAAGATCAGGTTTCTTCAAGGACCACTTCATGAAAGATTTCACACTTGAGAGGTCAGAGGCAAGAGTAACTGGACCTTCCATACCCCCAATAACTGGAACATCTGGACCCACCTTTTCTCTTATGATCTTTATAGCTTCGAGCACAGCAGGAATCCTTTTTGTTCCAAGCAGATTTTCGGGCATTTTAAGGCCCTCCAGATCCTTAGGATAAGGATGCGCAGTAACCGAAGGCTGCCTATTTTTTGTCCCCATATTGACCTCGCAGCCCATGGCTTCGGCAAGCACAGTCAGGCAGTAAGGAAGCCTTACGGCCTCAAGACCACTCAGTTCATGGTTTGCAATTGCCAGTTTTGCCATAAGTTCGGGGTCTGTATGGGCATCAGGCCATGGAGCCCCAACTTCGTCCATAAGCTCCACAATTCCCGTTTGAGTCACCGAACAAACAGGAACCTTATCAACTTTTTTTCCTTCGAGAGCGTTTAACAGTCTCTCTTTAAGTGTCATATCACTCATCTTCGATATCCCCAAATATTCAATTTCCAAAATTAAAATTTAATTAAAAGTCGTTTTTGTTTATACCTAATAATATGCAATTGAGTTTTTGGACCAGGCTCTTATCAGAATTAACCTCAGTGACCCCTTGAGGCATAAAAAGTTTTTAGAGCTATCCGGGAAGAAGACATTGCCATCATGACACTGGAATCTCCAGGTCAGAAATTAGCATTATAATCTCTGTTTTATGATATATCATTGTTTGGGAGAAAGAAAAATCAGAAAACGTTGTTTAATACATAACTAAAGAATGAAGCCTACCAGAAAGGAGGAAAAAATGGTACAAAGTTCAAACAGAATAAAGATAATTGAGGGAGATATTGTGAAACTGGAAGTAGATGCTATCGTAAACGCTGCAAATTCTACTCTGCTTGGGGGTGGAGGAGTAGACGGAGCCATCCATAGAGCTGCAGGCTCCGGACTGCTTGAAGAGTGCAGGACGCTGAACGGATGTCCTGTAGGAGAAGCAAAAATAACAAAAGGTTATCTTCTGCCCGCAAAATGGGTTATTCATACTGTTGGCCCCATCTGGAGAGGAGGAAGAGCAGGAGAAGACAACTTGCTTGCTTCATGTTACAGAAAAAGTCTTGAGCTTTCCAGAGAATACTCCATAAAAACTATTGCCTTTCCAGCAATAAGTACAGGAGCATATCATTTTCCGTCAGAAAGGGCTGCAGGCATCGCAGTCAGCGAAATAGGAAAGTTTCTTCAAGAGAATGATCTGCCTGAAACAATCTTTCTTGTCTGTTTCAATGAAGAAACATCCAGGCATCTCTGGGGAGCAATTCAGAAAAGTTTTGGAAATTAAATCATATATAGAACATCTATTTATATTTTATTACGTAGTAAGCCACATTCAAGGTTATTTCTGTATATCCTTCAAAAAGTCCTATTAAAAGGTAAATGATAGAGCACCCTTCCAATCTCATTTATGGAGGATCATTTATATAGGATGTTAGAAGATAGATTCTAAATAAAATTAATAAAGATATAGATTTTAGTCAGGAAATATTGTGTCAACTTTAAGATTAGATATTAGAACCTTACCTAAAAAAGGTGTCTGAGAAAAACTCATTAAATTGCTCACAGCAAGCTAAATATAGAAATAAGTTAGTATGCTGCAAATTTATACACTTACACATTTATACGTTAACACATTTACAAGACTGTATATTTATACATATAATATTTATTCGTAATGTATTTGGACATTTGTACATTTTATACATTTATTGCTTATGAGTCTTTTAGAAAGACAGCTCAATAAGACGTTATAATTAC
>CAZCKG010000076.1:0-5594 GCA_964498825.1 uncultured Methanosarcinales archaeon | reverse complement strand
TCTTATCTACCTGGGCCTGCAGGAATAATATTTTGAAAAATGGGATTGGAGGAATTACTTATTAGTTACGATGAAGCTTTTCAGAGAGGCCTTGAGCTGGTTAAACACAAAAGGTACGAAAAATCGATTAATGTTTTCAACAAAATCGTGGAAAGAGATCCAAAGCATACGGGAGCCCTTTTTAATAGAGGAATTTCTCTGCTGAAGATTAAGAAAACAGATGAGGCCCTTGTGTCTATTAACCAGGTCCTGCAGTTGGAGCCGGAAAATTCCGATGCCCTGTACAAAAAAGCTAATGCTCTGGCTATCCTCGGGAGATTTGAAGAGGCACTGGAAGCCTACGACGATGCTCTTGAAATAAGTCCCGATATTCCGAAAATATGGTATCAGAAAGGACTTGTGTTTGCCGAACTGGGGAGAATTGAGGCATCTGTCCTTTGTTTTGAAAAAGTTCTTGAGCTTGAACCTGAATGTGAAGCGGCCTGGTATGCAAAAGGAACAGTAGAAGGAAAAGCAGAAAGGTATGAAGAAGCTCTCGATAGTTTTGGGCATGCACTTGAAATCAACCAGAAAAGTCCAGAAGCTCACTACTCAAAAGGGCTTGTCCTTTCCAAGCTCGGAGAACATGAAAAAGCCCTTGAATGCTTTAATTATTTAATACAGAGAAACCTGAAATATACTGATGCCCTGGAGCAAAAATGCCTTTCTCTTGAAAAACTCGGGAAAAATGAAGAAGCTCTGGAATGCATTGATTCCTTTTTAAAAAAAGTTCCTGCCAGCGAGACCGCTCTCTATCATAAAGGTATACTCTTGAATGAACTATCCCGCTACGAAGAAGCTGAAAAAACTTTTTCCAAAATATTAAAAATTAATCCAGATAACAAAGAAGTATGGTTCAGGAAAGGGCTTACTTTAATTCATCTTCTCAGGCTAAATGAAGCCATAGATGCTTTTGATGAGGCTATCAGGCTTGATGAAACTTATTTAGAAGCCTGGAACTACAAATCCCTTGCACTCATGAAACTTGAGGTATATGAAGAAGCCCTTGAAGCCTTTGATTCGGTGCTCAAGATATATCCTCAAATGAAAGAAATCTGGTATAACCGATCTCTTGCCCTTTTGAAATTGCAGCGTTTTGAAGAAGCTGCAGCGTCTCTTTCTAAAGTTACAGAACTTGACCCTACTTACGGAGACGCAGGATTTCAGCAGGGGCGCCTGCTTACCAGGATAGGAAAATACGAAGAAGCTCTCAAAGCCTTCGATCTTGTACTAGAACATAATCCTGATTCTACAGAAGCTCAGAAGTTAAGGGGTACAGTGCTTATCGCCCTTGGCCTTTTTGAAGAAGCCCTTGAGTCTCTTGCAAAGAGCCTCGAAAAAGAACCCGAAAACTATAAGCTATGGCTCCAGCAAGGGCTAATCCTCCTTGACAGTGAAAAATTAGAGCCTTCCCTGAAAGCTTTTGAAAAGGCTACCGAGCTGAATCCTGAAAACGAGCTCTGCTGGATGAATAAAGGTTTTGCCCTGCATTCCCTGGAAAGATATGAAGAAGCCCTCAAGGCATTTGAAGAAGCCCTCAAGCTGAATCCATATCAAGAAAAAAGCTGGAACAAAAAAGGGATAGTACTGGGAGAGCTGGGCAGAACAGAAGAAGCCATGCAGGCATTTGAAGAAGCTATCAAACTAAGGCCGGATTTTGAAGATGCCTGGAGAAACAAAGGGCTGATTTTACTGGCTTCGGAAGAATACGAAAAAGCAGATGAAGCATTTGCCGAAATTCTTAAAACAAGCCCCGAAGATATCGATTCCATTTACAACAGAGGAGTTTGCCTTTCAAAACTCGGAAGACAGGAAACTGCCCTGGAATACTTCGGAAAAGTTCTTTCTCTCAATCAGGATTACCCTGATCTCCTGTACACACTTGGAACCGTTCAGCTGGAACTTGGAAAGCAGGAAGAAGCTCTGGAAACTTTTGAAAAGATTACTGCAAAAAATCCCGAGGATCTGGACCTCCAGTACAGGAAAGGCATACTTGCAATGGAACTCGGGAAATATGAAACTGCCCTTCAGACTTTTGAACAGCTGCTCTGCCAGAAACCGGAATCCATAGAAGTCTGGTACAGAAAAGGGCTAATTCTGATAAAGATGGAGCGTTTTGAAGAGGCTATAAAAGCTTTTGATGAGGTAGTTGCAAGGGATGAACATCACGAAGATGCGCTAACCTACAAAGGCTTTGCGCAGATGCAACTTGAGGATTACATTTCTGCCCTTGAAACTTTTGAAAGCGCTCTAAAGGAAAAACCTTACCTTGATCTACCCTGGCTCTACAAAGGTCTTAGCCTCTACAGGCTGAACAGGCAGAAAGAAGCGGCTACTGCCTTTGAAATATCTCTTCGCCTCAATCCGGATCTGAAAGAAGCACTTGAGTACAGAGCCCTTTGCCTTTTTGAAACCGAACAATATGAAACTGCTCTGGAAGCTTTTGAGGATGTGCTTGCAAGAGATCCCGAGAATGTCTCTGCCCTTCATAAAGCTGCAATCTCTCTTATGCGGTTGGAGAGGTATGAAGAAGCGGCTGAAGTCTTTCCCCGGGTGCTGGAACTCGACCCCAACAGGGAAGAAGTGAAGTTTGAGCTTGGAATTGCCAGCTTCGAAGCAGGACAGTATGATAAAGCTCTTTCTCTTTTTGAAGAGATAGGCGAAAACCCAGGTAGAAATTCACCTTTACAAAATATCCATACACAAGATGCTTCTACACAAAATCAATCTGAAATAAACTCCTCTGCCCTTTACTGGAAAGGGCTTACTTTTATCCGACTTGAAGCTTATGAGAAAGCTCTTGAGGCATTTTCCAGACTTCTCGAAGAGAAACCCATGTCAGCAGATGCCTGGTACCTTAGGGGTTTATCTAACTCAAAATTAAAGCAGAATGAAGAAGCCTCAAAGGACTTCAGAAAAGTTCTTGAAATTGATCCTGCCTATAGGGATGCCTGCTACCAGCTAGGAATTTCCTATTTCGAAATTGGGAATTTTGACGAAGCTTTAAAGGCTTTTGATATAATACTTGAAACAGATCCCGGAAACCTTGATATTATTTACTTGAAGAGCCTCTCTTTACTGCGGCTGGAGAAATACAAGGAAGCAGCATCGGGTTTCAGAGAAGTTCTCAGAAGAGATCCTTCCAATCAAGAAGCTATTGCACACCTCAGTACAGCCTGCTTTAAACTCGGGAATTATGAGGAAGCCATTGAGATATTTGATCAGGTTTTAAGGAAAACACCTGAGAGAAAAACAGTCCTTTTCAGAAAAGGACTTGCCTTAAAAGCTCTCGGAAAAACCAGAGAAGCTTCAGCTATTTTTGATTCGGTCCTTAACCTGAAACCTGACTGCACTTACGCCCTGGAGCAGAAAGGGTATACCCACTTTGAGCTTGATGAATATGAAGAAGCTGTTGAGGCGTTTAAAGCAGCTCTTGAATACTGCCAGGAAAAAGAAGAACTGCATTACTGCAGGGCTATTGCCTGTTTCAAACTTGGTAACTTTGAAGAAGCCCTGAACTCCTTTGAAAACGCGCTTGAGCTTGGTTGCCAGAAACCAGATCTCTCATATTATAAAGGACTTGCCTGCTTCGAAACCAAAGAATATGAAAAAGCAATTGAAGCTTTTGACAGAATTCTTGAAACCGGAGAAACTGACCCCAAAATTCTGCACAAAAGAACTCTTGCTCTTTTCGAACTCGGCAGAGCAGAAGAAGCTGTTTCTGCTGTAAATGCTCTTCTTGAATTTGCAGCCGAGAGCTTTAATCGAGAAAAAATTAGTGAGAGTGAAAGTGGGAATGGAGAAGAATGGGGAGAATTAAACGCAGAAGAAAACTCTCAAGCCTTCGCGGAACTTCTCGAAAAGTTTGCGGCTTCCCTGATAGAACTCGGAAAATATGAAGAAGCCCTTCTGCCACTTGGAAAATTAACAGCAAGCGAATCAGTCTCAAAAGAAGTCTTTTACAGTAAAGGACTTGTACTTATGGAACTCGGCAGGCTCGAAGAAGCCCTTGAGATATTTTCAGAACTTCTTTCGATCTATCCTGATTATGAGAAAGCCTGGTACAGGAGAGGGCTTGCTCTATTTTCATTGGAAGAATATGAAGATGCCCTTGAATCTTTCGAACAGGCTGTTCTGGAAAGCCCCGAAAATCAGGATGAAAGCTTGAAATTGAATGACCTCGAGCTCGAAGACACCTGGACAAAGATGGGACTTTGCAAGCTTAAGATGGAACTTTATGAGGCAGCCCTTGAGACTTTTGAAAAGATTGTTGAGGCAAGGCAGCAGGCTGCAGAGATCTGGTACTTAAAAGGGCTTGCCTTAAGAGGACTTGACCAGAATGAAAAGGCAGTTGAAGCCTTTGAAATGGCCCTGGAACTCGATCCTGCTCTGGAAGCAGCCTGGGAGCAAAAAGGACTTGCTCTTCTTGGATTTGAAAGGTACGAAGAAGCCCTGCAGGCCTTTAATTCAGCTCTTTTCCTTAACTCCGAAAATGTTAATTCCCTTTACAGCCGTTCAGTGGCCAATTACAAGCTTCAGAATTTTAAGGAAACTGCAAGAGACCTTGAAAGAGCGCTTCTTTTTAATCCCGACCTCCCGGACGTTATTGAAGCTTATTACAGGCTCGGAATTGCCAGGCTGGAGCTTCAGGACTATGAAAAAGCCCTGCACGCCTTTGAAATGATTCTGGAGCAGGAAACTGCCCATAGAGAAGCTCTCTATTACAGAGCTATTGTGCTTTTTAACCTTGGGGAATACGAAGCTGCTGCCGAAAACTTTGGAATGCTGCTTGAAAGTGAACCCGAAGACCCTGAAAGCCTGAACTATCTCGGTTTATGCCTACTGGAACTCGATCAACCATCCGAAGCTCTCAAAGCCTTTGAAAAAGCCGTACTTTTCAATCCCGAGAATGAAGAAGCTCTTTACAATGCAGCCACAACCCTTATCAAGCTCGATAGAGCTCAGGAGGCCCTTGGCTATTTCGACCGTATCCTTGAAAGTTCCCCTGAGAACCTTGATGTTTTGAACTTCAAGGGAGTTGCTTTCTGTACGCTCGAACTATACAGAGAAGCCCTGAAAACCTTTGATCTCGTACTGGATAAAGATCCTGAGAATATCAAAGCGATTTACAATATAGGCGTTGTCTGTTTCAAACAAAAACTCTATGAGACAGCAGCCAAAGCCTTCAGCGAAGCCGTTACCCTCAACCCCTGGCATGAACCGTCCCTGAGATATTTGGGAATCTCCCTTGGCAAGATTGAGGAATATGAGGAAGCCTTAAAAGCTTTTGACAGGCTGCTCAGAATAAACCCGCATGATGTTCAGGCTATGAACTACAGAGGAGTTGTCCTTGGAAAAATGGAAAGATACGGAGAAGCAATAAGAACTTTCGACGAAATTCTCCGCCTCCACCCTGACATGGCAGACGCAAAAAGAAAACTCGAAGCCTTAAAATGCCTTGAAAAAGAAGAACACTTCAATTGAGAGTTTTTAACGTTGTTTAAGAGAGGAGGAGGTTTAAAAAACAAAAACAACCTTCTTTTAAACTTTTATTT
>CAZCKG010000075.1:2907-8309 GCA_964498825.1 uncultured Methanosarcinales archaeon | reverse complement strand
GTTGCAAAGGCTGTTATGGACTCCGTAGCTGAGGGAGTAATTCCCCAGGAACAGGCCGATGATATCTTTGTTATAGTCTCCGTCTTTATTGAATGGGATGCAAAAGACAAGGATAAAGTTTACGAATACAACTATCAAGCAACGAAACTTGCAATAGCAAACGCTGTTGAAGGCAGGCCAACTGTTGAAGAAGCACTTGCTAAAAAAGATTCTGCAAAACATCCATTCGCGTAAATAAAGCTTGTGCAGGGTTTCTTGATTTCACAGATATATCAGACAGAAATCCGAGGAATCCTGTCTACTTAAATTCTACTTAAATCCATTACTTACTATTATGAAGGCAGGTCATATCGGGAGGTTGCAGATCTTTCAGGTGATCTCAGAACATAAGAGGTTTCGAGCCTCAATTTCTTTTCTTATACAGCCTGTCATTAAAACTTTTCTTACTTTTTGTCCGGAAGATGCCGGAAGCAGGGGAAAATAAATGGTATGTAGACATCTGTATCCGATGTATATCTGAGCTTATCCGATCTCTATTCGACCAGATAAATAATCCTCTTGACCTCCAAAAACCGCATTTAGGTCAACTATTTATGAGGTATATCCTCAACTTTTGTAGCAGCATCTATTCAAAACAAAAAGAAATAAAAGTAGAATGATAATAAAAGTAGAGTGATAATGAAAGAATCAAACATCATTAAAAATGTGCTTGAGAAGTCAGGCAACGAAAATTTAATAGATGAGCTTACAACCAGGCTGTCACAGTCTGAAATTACCACACTTCTGCTTGCTCTTTCAAAGGAGATAACAAACAAAATTACTCCGAATGACATTTTAGGCAAGTACGAATCAAACAGATTTGTAAAGCCATCCACACTTAATCCAATTAAGGTCAAGCAAATAGAAGTCTCAATGCTTGAAACGGCTGAGGCTTCAGGTTTTTCATCTGTATTACTCTCTCCGGCAAGTCTTTTAGGAAGCTGTTCTGTTATAGCGAAGGTTGATCAAAACAATGTTATCTCTGCAACAAGAGGACTGGAGCTTATTGCGGACAGCACCAACATGCTCGCTATATACCTTGCACACGGAATAAAAAACAGGACAATTGAAAATACAAAAAATTCCGTCCATTTATCTGCAGTCTGCCGGGTTACTAGAGGACAAATGTTTAAAATTAATGATTTTGTTCCTCATTTTGGCCTGTTTACTATTGTCAGTTCCGGAAAAGATACGGGTTCTTATGGCTTCGAAAAGGATGCAATGGCCAAACATATGGAATTTTATACAAGCTATTTCAGGGATAAATTAGGGCAGGAGATCAAGGTATCTCTGAATGTAAGAAACGGATATACTGACAAAATCGGATTTATTGATAGAATCCATCACTACCTTTGTGAAAGGTATCAAGATATTGATTTTATAGTGAACAGGGAAGAAAACGACAACACATATTATCAGGGTCTTAATTTCAAAATTAGTGTTAATGATATAGAAATCGTAGACGGTGGCTTTGTTGATTGGACTCAGAAGTTGCTGGGCAACAAAAAAGAACGCTTGCTAACCAGCGGAGCAGGAATTGATTTACAGCTTATTACTGGGATGCTGGATAAGATTATTTGAGAGTAACGGCTGACATGTATGTACAATATTTAAACTCTCATTGGGTATGGAAAGGGGTCTCTGGGATAGTTTTATGTATAAAAATCATTATTTTCTATCAGAAAAGTCTATTTGAATAAATTATTACCTGGACATAAGATAAAGCAATAAAGGGGTACTCATGAACGAAATACGTGAAGTTGACCGGTTTGAATGCACGGTTATGAATGTAATCCTGAATCTTGCCTGGAAAGGTATAACAGTAGAAGAAAAAGTTACCAAAGGTCGGGTATACTTCGGAAGAGTCAATGGTGAATTCGATATTAACTGTGGTGACACTCTTTATCTGGGTATCAGGCCAATATATGAAATAGAAGATAAAACCATGAGAGTTACACTCTATAATGCAGAAAATAAACAACTTGACTGGACTCTTGTCTGAATTAACTGAGGTATAATAAAGACTTTAGTTATGACAAAAGTTTAATGCAGATTTACCTCTGCCACACGTTTTCGGACAAAAGACCTGGCAATTTATGGATATCAGTGAAATTACTTCGTACTTTTCTGAGATTTTTAACTTATTCTAAGCTACTTTCTTCAGGCCAGTCTATTTCTCCAATTTATTCAGGTTAGTTTATTCTTCTAATTTATTCAGGTTAGTTTATTCTTCTAATTTATTCAGGTTAGTTTATTCTTCTAATTTATTCAGGTTAGTTTATTCCTTCACTTTAAAAGATTGGAGATTCAAGTTTAAAGCTTTACTTTTGAAAAGTTAAAGATAAAAATCTAAAACTCCATTCGTAAAGACTGGAGGCTAACAATTTGGCTTCACTCTGACCTGTACGGAATTTCAATTTCCATCAGGTCTTCGGCTACGATTACGTTTTCGAATATCTTTTTTGAGTCATCCAGTATAGGTCCGGCATCATCGGTGTAACGAGAGCTTATATGAGTAAGGACCAATTTCCGGACTCCTGATTCCTTTGCAAGGGCTGCAACCTCTCCGGCAGTCGAATGTTTGGATTCTTCCGCCCAGTCAGCCATCTCGTCAGCAAAGCTTCCGTCATGAATCAGAAGATCAGCATCTCTGCTGGCTGCGAGCACGGATTTGCAGGGTCTGGTATCCCCGCTGTATACAATAGTTCTTCCTGGCCTCGGGGCTCCCATTACATCTTCAGGCCTTATTTTTTTTCCATCAATATTTACTGAGTTTCCTTTTTGCAGTTTTGAAAAAAGAGGGCCTGGAGGGATTCCAAGTTCTATTGCTTTTTCTCTGTTGAAACGTCCGGGCCTTGGATTCTCTATAAGGGCATACCCAAAACTCGGAATACTGTGCTCTGTCTCTAAGGCCTGAATTACATATTCGTCTTTTTCTACAATCTCTCCGGGTTTTAATGAAATGCCCCGAATTTCATATTTAAGGTTGAAGTATCCAAGGGCCTTGAAAAGCTCGGTGAATTCCCTTGTATTCTCAGGGCCATAGATTGTAAGAGGTTCTTTTCTGCCCATAAAAGACATGGTCTGGATAAGCCCTGGAATTCCCAGGAAATGATCCGCATGGAAATGACTGATAAAAATAGAAGACAGGCTCATCATCCCGGTTTTTGCCCGCATCATCTGCTGCTGGGTGCCTTCTCCGCAGTCAAACAGAATAAGCTCCCCTTTCCTGTTTACCAGCACTGCGGATGGATTTCTGTTCCGGGTCGGAAGAGATCCTCCGGTGCCGAGAAAAATTATTCGAAGCATACTGAACTCAGTAATACCAGAGGAAATATTTATTGATTCCTACCTGAAAATTGCCATCTACACGAAAAGTACCATCTACATGGAAAGTACCAAAAAAATAATACTGAATTCAAAGTGTTTAACCTGCGCCTCCATCTTCCAAAAGATACTGTATAAGCACCGGGATTAAATTTCCAGTGTCCAAATTTTACCGTAGTTGCCGGGAACAATAAGCTGCACTTCCTCTCCTTCGGAAACTCCCTTTAAATCATCCAGGCCGTGAAGTTCTTCCCTGTAATTGCCTCCCAGGGGAAACTTGAAATATACTGCTTGATCCCGGTCTTCGAAGTTTAATACGACCAGGCTAAAAGCCTTCTTGCCGTAACTCCGGGAAAACAGCATTACACCCCTGGACTGATAGAGGGCATAATCATTGTAGAAATAGTGATCTCCTCTCGAAAACTGAAGATTGTTTCTTCGAAGTTTAACCAGTTTCCTGACGAGACTGACCAGAGACCTGCCTTCTGACGTATAAAAGTACTCCCAGCGCACAGGTCTGTAAAAAAGAACTCTCCCCCATCCTTCCTGAGGAAGGTAGTAATTTTCTCCAAATTCCTGCCCCTGCCACAACATGGGAATTCCCTTTGCTGTGAACAGTCCTATTAAATAAGGCTGTACTTTGTACCAGAGGGAACGATTGCCTTCCTTTAACAGTTCATTATCACTGCAAATTGTCCCGAAATTACAGATAAATCGAGAGTGATCGTGATTTTCCAGATATTGCAGAACGTTTTTTACTAACCCGTCTTCGCTATCTGGAACTTCTGCCGGCCATTTAAGGAGGCCAAAAAGGAAGCCTAAGTCAGTCAGCCTGCCAGGATTACCAGCCACTTCCCTGACAGTATTCAGGGTTCCGTTTTGCCAGGTACAGTTACTATATGTTTTTTCCAGTATTTCAGGAGGATTGGGAAGGTATTCGGCACACTGGATGAGGTTTATGGACTCACCTTCAAAAAAACGTTGCCAGTGATCGGAAGAACCTTTTTTTGCTGTGACAAGCTGGTATGTATCCTTTACTAATTTTGCGTATCCGTTTTCTGAATCTTTCAGCCAGTACCCGGGTACGTAATCATATCTAAAACCGTCTATATGGTAACAATCAAGCCAGTGGTTATTGACCGTCAAAAAAAAGTCACGGGTAAACTTACGACTGAAGTCAGTACTTATTCCAAAGGCATTATCAGCAAACGGCCCCATAAATGGGTTTACATCGATTGGCCAACCGAGTTCATTGTAAACGTAATAATACGTGAAAAGGCAACTTGTATGCGCATAAACGGAATCAACCATGACTGCTATATCTCTCTGGTGAGCCGCATCAATCAACTTCTGCACATCTATTCTATTTCCAAAACGTTCATCAACACCAAAATATCCTATTGGCTCATACCCCCAATCCACCCTTTTCCCAACGTTGGAAAGAGGCATGAGTTCTATGCAATTAATTCCCAGATCTGCAAGGTAATCCAGGTTGGCAATTGTCCCCTCTATATCACCCGCAAATTCATTTATCATGAGTTCGTAGAGAACAAGGTCATTTATAAAGGGAGTTTTCCATACAAGCTCATTTTTGCTCCATTTATATGGTTTATATCCCACGGTGATAGCTGATAATTTTCCAACCCCGAATTCTCTGGCAAAGGGATCTATAATCCAGTCAATAAATCCCATTTTCGGATTTTCAAGGCAGTACCTATAAACATACTTTCCCGGAGATCCCCAGGCAGAACCTGATTTTAGCTTATCTCCTGAATTGATTTTCACTGTTGCTGACCAGTAATCCCCATAGCCGAGGTCCTCAGAATGTTCCATTTCAAAATTCATGGGCAAGATATCCTGAAGGAATTGATCCTTTTCATGAATAACCTTCACCCAGAGCCTATTACCATCTTCTGCCGATATTCCTGGCAATAAGAGTCCGAATTTGATAACCCCGGAACTCTTTTCATCGTCCCTGGCTCCAAGCTTATGGAGAGGTAAAAGTTCAAGTTTAGAATTCAATTTTTCCACCCCAA
>CAZCKG010000075.1:0-2807 GCA_964498825.1 uncultured Methanosarcinales archaeon | reverse complement strand
ATTTTCAGCATATTATATATTCTAAAAACTCGTTAACCTTCTCCAGATTACACATTCTTATCCAAAAATCATAAAGGAATCTCGTCATATGTCAGGAAATTACGGAAAAGTTTACCTTGTGGGTTCAGGTCCAGGAGACCCCGAACTTCTTACTTTGAAAGCCCGTCGGCTCATAGACAATGCAGAAGTTATTGTCTACGACCAGCTTCCGGGAAAAGCTATCCTTAGCTCCATGCCTGGAAGTGCGGAAAAAATAGATGTCGGGAAATACGCAGGCAACCACACTATGACCCAGTCCGAAATCAATGAAGTGCTTGTGCAGAAAGCAAAAGAAGGAAAGATGGTGGTCCGGTTGAAGGGTGGAGACCCCTATGTATTCGGAAGGGGAGGAGAAGAAGCTGAGGTGCTTGTAGCAGAAGGCATAGAATTTGAAATCGTGCCAGGAATAACTTCTGCAATCGCAGTGCCTGCCTATGCCGGAATTCCTATAACCCACAGGGAAAACACATCAATGGTCACATTCATAACAGGGCATGAGGATCCCACAAAGGAAGAAAGCGGGCTTGATTGGGAAACCCTTGCGAAGTTCGAGGGAACTCTTGTGATCTTTATGGGTGTAAAAATGCTCAAAAGGAATGTCGAGGAACTTATTAAATACGGCAAAAATCCGAAAAC
Organism: uncultured Methanosarcinales archaeon; assembly: GCA_964498825.1. Classification (GTDB taxonomy): domain Archaea; phylum Halobacteriota; class Methanosarcinia; order Methanosarcinales; family Methanosarcinaceae; genus Methanosarcina. Next base: position 2,132 of record CAZCKG010000075.1, on the reverse strand, counting down.
CCCGGTTGCAGTTATTGAGAAAGGAACCCGGCCTGACCAGAGGGTAACAGTAGGAACCCTTGAAAATATAGCCAGCCTGGCAGAAGAGCGAAAAGTAAAGGCTCCTGCAATCACAGTTATAGGGGATGTGGTCAACCTGCACAGGATTCTAGGAGAACAGAAGACAGGAGCAGACTTTTTTTAACCGGCGGAAAATCAGATAATACTAGGAGAAGGGAATATGGTAAAAGAGAAGAGACCTGTCCTTGCAATAATGAGGCCGGAAAGTTACAGGGAAAAATCAGAAGCAATTGCCAGAGATTATGGCTTTGAGCCTTTATATGCTCCCATGATAAGACTCGAAGGTATGAAAGACAAAGGGTTTGAACCCTTTGTAAGCCGAGTTCTTTCCGGAACTTCCGATTATGTAGTTTTTACCAGTGCAAACGGAATAAGTTTTACTCTGGATAAGCTCTCGGAAACCGAAAAAGAAAACTTTATCACAGCTCTCAAAAAAAGCAGAGTAATAGCAATCGGCCCCAATACCGAAAAAGAGCTCATAAAAATAGGGATTGAAAAGCCCTTTTTGCCAGGAGACTACAGCTCCGAAGGAATTGTAGAGGCTCTCTGCCCCGAAGTAAAAGGAAAAGTAGTAGACCTTGCAAGGAGCGCTTATGGAGCCAGAATTTTAATTGAAGGGCTAGAAAAATGCGGAGCTACGGTTTATGAGACTCATGTTTACACTCTAAGCATTCCTGAAGGGGCAGCACAGAAAGAGCTGATAGAACGCACCCTTACAGGAGAGGTTAATGCTTTTGCCTTTACAAGTTCAATGATGGTCAAAGGGTTTGTAAAGCATGCTGAAAATTTAGGAGCCGAGAAAACAATAAAAGAGGCTCTTAGCAGAGCAGTTGTAGGAGCCATAGGGACTCCGACTGGAAACACGCTGAAGAAACATGGGATCAACGTAGATGTGATTCCCGATGAGTTCACTTTCGAAGCACTGTTAAAAGCTATAAAGAGCCGACTTTGAAATTTTGAAGGATAGATATGATAGGGATCTCAAAACTTTACTGCGGGACCGTGGAACCTTCCGATGCTCTTCGTTATGGAAGGGAATCAAAAAGGCTCCCCTCTCACTTGCTGCAGTTTTCAAAAGATAAAAAGCCAGTTGTAGTCTGGAATATGACCCGCCGCTGCAACCTGAAATGCGTCCATTGCTATGCCCAGGCAAAGGACATCGAATCTGAAAACGAGCTTTCGACAGAAGAAGGTAAAGCTCTTATTGATGACCTTGCAAAGTTCGGAAGTCCGGTAATTCTTTTTTCAGGAGGAGAGCCGACTATGAGAAAAGACCTTCCCGAACTTGCAGCATATGCCCGCGAAAAAGGAATGAGGGCTGTAATTTCCACAAACGGAACCCTCATAGACAGGGATATGGCGAAAAAGTTAAAGGATGTCGGGCTTTCTTACGTTGGAGTTTCTCTGGATGGAGTAAGAGAGACAAATGACAGGTTCAGGGGAGTAAAAGGAGCATTTGATGCAGCTCTTAAAGGCCTGCACAACTGCCAGGAAGAAGGCATAAAAGTGGGCCTCCGTTTTACTATAAATAAGCAAAACGTCAAAGACATCCCTGCAATCTTTGATCTTCTTGAAGAAGAAAATATTCCAAGGATATGTTTCTACCACCTGGTCTATGCAGGCAGAGGCTCTAAAATGGTAAGTGAAGACCTCTCCCTCGATGAGTCCAGGCAGGCTGTGGATCTGATTCTGGAAAAGACAAGAAAATTGCACGAAAAAGGTTTTCCTGCTGAAGTCCTTACCGTGGATAATCACTGCGACGGCCCCTACCTGTATATGAAGCTCCTTAAAGAAAATCCGGAAAGAGCTGCAGAGGTCTTCGAACTCCTTTCTATGAACCAGGGCAATTCCTCAGGAATAGGGATAGGATGCATATCCTGGGATGGCTCGGTACATGCAGATCAGTTCTGGAGACATTACTCTTTTGGAAATATAAGGGAACGCCCTTTCAGTGAAATCTGGAACGATCTCAGCGACGAACTGATGGCCGGGCTTAAAGATCGAAAACCTCTGATTAAAGCCCACGGAGACCGATGTGCCAGATGCAAATGGCTTGATGTCTGCAATGGGAA
>CAZCKG010000074.1:2973-8372 GCA_964498825.1 uncultured Methanosarcinales archaeon | reverse complement strand
AGTATCGCTAGCCACATAGCCGGATAAACCCTAATTAGACGTTTATAATAAAACATTAAAATATTTTTGGTACAACTAAAATTGTACTGGTTGTAAGTTAATGCTGCGCCGCTTGCAATTAAAAATAAAATAACACCTATACCCCCCAGATGTATCATTCCATAAAACGGCAAAAACCATATGAGATTTTTTGTATCATAAAAAAGGTGCCAAAATAATACGCATCCAACGCCTATTATTTTTAAAATATCTATAAATAATAATCGTTTCTTCATATGCATGTTTTACTTTCTCCAAAAAATACAAAAAACACTAGTCATTCAAGCATTTATATTTGTTTCTTTGCTGCGATAAGCAGGTTGATTCTGTACTTTATTATCGCAGCAAATTCTTTAGACAAGTAGTCTTCCATGATAATGAAGAAGAGAGAAATGCTCAAATTATTTAAGGAATACCTTATGGGAGACTTCTGACTCTTAAGGATTAAGTGATAGTTTTTGAGCCCATTAAAAATTTCCGAAAAACTTCTTCTTTAGTTTCCGCTTCACACTTCCCGCCATCTGTATCAGGATTATCGGAGTGGGAGTGTTTTTTCCTGCGGGGACAACCTTTCCTTCTCTGATTGCCCTGATCACGGCATCAACTGTGTTTTCAGATGCATCAATTTCAGTATATGCCTGCCCTACCATTTCGGGAATATGGGAATCGCTTCCTGCAACAGCCGGGATTCCGAGCCTCTTTGCTTCGATTACGGCTTTCCTGTTAGCTCCGTTAAAAAGGCAGCGAGAATTGAAGACTTCCACAGCATCTATATCAAGCCCTTCAAAACTTCCTATTCCATGAGAACTGCGCTTGAAAGGATGAGGGATGATAACCGTACCTCCGAGTTTTCGGGCCCTGCGGATAGTTTCTTCCGGGCTTATCAAAGGCTCTATATTCTCTTTGACCCCCAGAACCAGAATATGCCCCTTTGAGGAGCTCACCTCCACTCCGGGAATAACTGTTATTTCGAGGCCGAGTTCCAGGGCTTTTTCCGCACAGGAAAGCCCGCCTTCAATTGTATCATGATCACAGATAGCAAATCCGTCAAGTCCTCTTTTAAGGGCAACCCTCAAGATATCTTCATGGCTTGACCTGCTATCTTTTGAATGCTCGGAATGTACGTGAAGATCGAATTTCATGTTAGTTTCAAATGAAAGCCAAATTTTATATAAATTTTGAAGCGAAACGAAAAAAGACAGATACTGTACAATAATAGGTTCTAGTATAAATTTGTTGTACAAAAAGTTGGGAGATGATATGTATCATTCGCATAATTACAAACTAATTATACATTCAAAAATCGAAAAAAATTGAGATCAAAAATTTGAGTAATAATGGATTAAAAACCAATAATGAATTAAGAGAACAAAATATGGAAAGAGGAATTGCGAACGGGCAGCATAGTAAAAAATCTGGTTTAGGGGTATAGTTTAGGATATTAGGAGGGTCTGATGTCTTCAGTAGACTCCCGTTCGCAAGTAAACAAACGACTTTTCGATATAAATAACTTTCGTGGTAATACGAACAATACTCAAACCATTCTAAAAACTTTCCGGAGGATTGATATAGAATAATGTCCTTTTAATATTCTTATAGCTTTTATAAAATTGAAAAAGCTTTTAATTCTTCAGAAGAAACTGAGGGCTACTCTGATATCCTCAGTTCTCTTCAGAACTTATTATAGCCTGAGCTCTGTTAATTATTTCCTCCCTGGCTTCATAATCTACTAGAATTCTATCTCCGTACTCGACCCTGTGCACGATTCCTTCTTCGTAAAGCCAGGAGAGAGTTGACATTCCTCTCTCTGAATTCGGAAGAGAAAGAGAGCAAAAAGTCCAGGCCGGCAGATGCTTAATGATTTCTGCTTTTAATGCTGTCATCCCATCCCCTTTTTCTGCTGAGATAAATACGGGATTGGGGGCCATATACCCTATCTTTTCCATAACAGTATCAAGTTCGGATTCGTCAAGCAGATCGGTTTTGTTAAGTACTGTAATGACAGGAACTCCCTGGATTCGGTCCCAGAGAGTATCGTGTGCCGTAGATAATTTCTGCAGGATCATCTCAGGTCTTTCACTTATATCCACAACAAGGAGGATCAGATCCGAGAGGAAAATCTCGTCAAGTGTGGACTTGAATGCGTCAACAAGCCAGTGTGGGAGGTCCTCAATAAACCCAACGGTATCGGTCAAAAGAGCTTTTCTTCCTCCCAGGTCCAGAGCGCGGGTCGTGGGCACAAGAGTTGTAAAGAGCATATCCTTTGCCTCAACGCTTTCGTTAACAATAGCATTGAAAAGAGTGCTTTTTCCTGCATTCGTGTATCCGGCAAGAGAAATTAATGAGAAACCTTTCCTGTGCCTGAAAGCTCTTAGTGACTCATCATCCTTTTCTGCAGACTCGAGTTCATTTTCAATTCTTGCAATCCTTTTCTTCAGATCCTGTTCATAAGCGTCTTCATAATCTCCAAGCCCCATGAACCCTGCCCTTTCCTCCTTTCTCAAAAGAGAAACAATAGCTCTTGCCCTTGGCACTTCGTATCTTAACCTTGCCAGTTCTACCTGGAGTTTAGAGCGGTGAGTAGTTGCTCTTTTTGCAAAGATCTCAAGGATAAGCTGGAACTTGTCAATAACATGGCACCCGCAGATTTCCGATATATTGAAAAGCTGCATTGTGGAAAGCCTGTTATAGAAAATTACTTTTTCTGCGTCGGTGCTTCTGACAAGTTCGGCAAGTTCCTCTATTTTCCCCCTCCCTAACTGGTACCTTGAGTCAGGAAATCTTGTTTGCGTAAGCTCCCCTGCTGGAACGTAACCTGCAGCTCTTGAAAGCTCCCTGAGTTCCTGGAAGAGATATTCCTCATGTTCAAAGTCTGAATTGGGAGCTGTTCTTTTAACGAGGATTACTCTGCTCGCATTTCCGGATTTTTTTTCTGCTGGAATTTTTATGCCTCAATCTCAAGTTCGTTAATTAGTAGGTTGCGGGCGCTCAAAGAAATGTGATGCACGAGTTCTATTGCCCTTCTCTCGGCTATCGATTCCTGATATTTGAAAGCCCTGGAAAACATGCTTTCAGGCACCCATATCGGTTTATTGTACATATCCCCTTTTTCTGCCACGATCGTGCCTTCAAAGGATAGCTGGTCAGCCGTATCCTCAATCAGCTGTACTATATCCAGCAGACTGGGAGCCCTCTTGAGCCAGAGGGGCAGGATCTTGATCTGTTTGACCTTCTCGATATGGTTAGCCGAAACTGTAAGGGCTGCTGCTGCACAGACCATATAATAACCTCCTTTAATTCTGTGCCTGCCAGAAATATCCACTGCAATAATGTCCCACACTCTACATCACCTTCAGCCCTAGGTCCTATTCTCATGAAATCTTTTTGTGGGAACGATCAGAAACTGGAAATATACTCTCAAATTATCACATTTTCATTCTGCCAATATCCAGGTACTGAACATCATCCCCTTTCTCAATTGCAAATAGCATTATCTTCCGTACGCTGTTTGCAAGTCGGACAGCCCCTGACATAACAGGAAGCCTGAATTCGAAATCCTCAGGAATAGCATTTATAAGAGATTCAGAGTGGGGAAGCCTTTCTATTGTCTCTACTTTTCTGTATACTCTGAAATGCGTTCCGAATTTAAACCCGGTTTTGACTACATGCCCGGAATTCCTCAGGTTTTTATATATCCTGTATTTTCTGAGAAAAGAGCTTTCAATTTCGGAGGCTTTTTCCACAAACTTCTCGAATGAGAGCACCTTTCCTTTCCTGTCTTGAATCATTATCACACCTTCGGAAAGAAGGTAAAGAGACTCTACAAGGGAAAGCTGCAATCTTTCGGAGTCCAGCATTTTCCCATAAAATCCCCTGGAATAAAGAGTTTCGGAAGCCTGAGAGTCCCAGACTATTACCCTGTCTTCCAGAAGGGTTGCATCGGTTTTAACTGCAGGATAAGGTTCAGGCATCTCTCCTTCAGGAACTGCAGTTTTAACCTCGTAAAACGTAAGATCACTTTCTTCGTCTACTACAGCAAGAATAAACTGTTTATGCACGTTCTCTGCCGAACTAACCGATTCCTGCAGGAGCTTTACAGGAAGAAGCTGCCTTTCTGACTGAACATGGACAAAAATTCTTGCTGCACTTTTGCCTGGATGACTGCCTCTGGGGTATACTCTGAAGTCCGCAGCTGAAGGCTGGACATAATACCCTCTTTCCTTAAGATCTTTATACACTATATACTTCAACTCAAAATTCTGCTGCCTGAGAGAAGCCTGCTCGAAGAAGCCCCTGAAGTCGAGCAGTTTACCTTCAAGTTCTATCTCGAGCTTTCCTCTGGACAGGAGAAAGGCGGCTTCTACAAGTGAGAGTTCAAGTCCATTGCCTTTAGGGCGTCCGAAATATCCAGTATTATAAAGTTCGGCTACTGCTTCCTTCCCGGCAAAGACCCGGTCTCCTTTAAGTTGTGTTTTCAATAGGTTCACCTGAAAGAAATAAAATGAAAATAAGCTGTTACAATGGTCTGGCTTGATGCAATATGGCCTTTAGTACTCTGACTTAATATAATATTGTTTTTCTTATATTCAAAGGATTCAGCCCTTCAGCTTGTGATCTTTTGAATGAGCTCGCTGTATGACAGCACATTCCCTGATAAATCAGAATTTACAGAAAAGTCCTGAAATCCCTAAACTTCCTGGCAGCCTCTACAAGTGAGCCTGCAAGTTCTCTATATGCAACCCCATGCAGGTGAGCATAAGAGCCAAGTGTGTTTCCTGAGACAAGCCCATCCTTGTCGTCTTTTATCCCTGTCCCTCTGGAAATACTTATTGCAAATTTTGCTTCCTCAGGGATTTCCCGGATTTCCGAGTGATGAAACTCATGCCCTTTGAAGCTGCTGCCTTTTTTCCCTATTATGCAGTCTTCTTCAAGGGTCCCTATATTGTAGCTAACAACTCGGGTCTGTCCCATAACCGTATTCCCTGGGAGCGCTCCTACCATTGAGTACGTGGACTCGGGCATTGAAGCATTGTGATATGTACCTTTTCCAGGGACGCCTGTGCTAATTTTTTCCGTAAGGTACATGAGCCCTCCGCATTCGGCATAGATAGGCATGCCTGCAGAGGAAGCTTTTTTGATATCAGAGCGCATGGACTCGTTAGCTTCAAGTTCGGCTGCAAAGAGCTCGGGATAGCCGCCTCCTATATAGAGCCCATCCACCTCAGGGAGCCTGGAATCATTTACCGGGCTAAAATAAACAATTTCTGCACCTGCAAGTTCAAACAGGTCAATGTTATCGCGATAGTAGAAGTTAAAAGCCTCGTCCAGGGCTACACCTATCTTAGGTTTGCGTATTCCGG
>CAZCKG010000074.1:0-2873 GCA_964498825.1 uncultured Methanosarcinales archaeon | reverse complement strand
TAGAAGTTAAAAGCCTCGTCCAGGGCTACACCTATCTTAGGTTTGCGTATTCCGGGACCCGCCGTAGAGGAATCAACAGTTGAAGAAAAAATACTGTTTTCGGGGTTCTTCAGGGGTTTTGCGCCACTCGCGATCCTCAGAAACTTATCCACGTCGATTCCTTTATTGATTATCTCTTCAATGCCTTTGAGCCTCTCTTCAAAGCCTCCGTCTCCAAGTCGTCTTCTGCCTTCAAGAGCAGGCATAAGCCCGAGGTGGCGCATGGAAATTTGCATTGAGGGGTCTCTGGGGATAATCCCTATTACAGGTATGCCGGTGTAATATTCTATCGCCTCTTTTGCTTTTTCAGCATGGCGACGTCCTCCGATGTTGTTAAGGATAACACCTGCAATTTGTACATCAGGGTCGAAGTTTTTGTAACCATTAACAAGGGCAGCACTCGAGCGGGTAATACTCCGGGCATTGATTACAAAAATTACCGGACATTTCAGGATCTTGGCAATCTGGGCTGTGCTCCCGAGGTCGCTTAAGCTTTCAAAGCCCTCATAAAGCCCGCGAACTCCTTCAATGATTGCAATATCGGCATGACCTTCTGTTTCGCAGGCATGAGTATAAACATCCAGTATTCCATCCTCATCCATGAGATAACCGTCAAGGTTTCGGCAAAACCTGCCCGTGATTTCGGTATGATAACTTGGATCTATGTAGTCCAGTGCGACCTTAAAAGGCTGTACCTTATACCCTCTTGAAACGAGGACAGCCATCAGACCCATGGAAATCGTTGTCTTGCCTGAGGAAGAACGGTCTGCGGAAATAAGGACTCTGGGAATACTCCCTGCCCCTGTTCCGACTTGTTTTATATGGGACATGCTTTTAATACCCCTTAACTTATTTTACCAGATAATTTCTCTTGCCTGGATGTTATTGCACCCGATAATTTATTTTGCATGAAAATTATTGCAACTCTGTATGCAACTCTTTCAGTATTGCAATTCATCCAGTATTGTAGCTTATATTGCGGTTTATTTTACGCTGAAGGCTATTTGTCACTGAAGGTTACTTGCTTGAGAGATATATGCCACTGAAGGATTATTTTTTTATTAAGATTATTTTGTTAGCTCCCTCAGCCGCTCGTCGCTCAGGGAATCAGCTGTCACTCTTTTTTTGTTTTCGAGGATTTCTCTTCCAAGCTTGCGGTAGATTTCAGCAATATCAGAATCGGATGCTTTTTCCATTACTGAATAGCCCTCTCTTTCACAGTCCTGGACTATCTGTCTTTTTGGAATGAAAGCCATAAGCTGGCTACCAATCTCTTCAGCAAACTTTGTTACTATTTCTTCTTCTCTGCTGGCATTTCTGGAATTGCAGATTATCCCGCTAAGGGGCATTCCTATCTTGGAAAGGCCCTTGCAGATATTATTTGCTGCATAAAGGGGCATGTATTCCCCTGAGGTCAGAACATAAGCCTCGTTTACAAAGCCTTTTCTTACAGGAGCTACAAATCCACCGCAAACGATGTCTCCGGGAACATCATAAATAATCAGATCCTGCTCTTTTAAGAGGTCCCCTGAGATTGCCTTCAATTTCTGGATGGCAACAATAATTCCGCGTCCTGCACAGCCAATGCCTGGCTCCGGGCCTCCTGCTTCTACGCATTTGACTCCTGCATACCCTTCAAAAACCACATCTTCTTCCTTTACATCCACACCTTCACGCAGGAGGTCAAGAATGGTTGGAATTCTTCTACCTCCAAGCAGGGTGATGGACGAGTCACTTTTTGGGTCGCAGCCTATGATCATGACTTTCTTTCCCGATTCTGCACAGGCGGCTGCAACATTTGAAGCCGTACTTGACTTGCCTATACCGCCTTTCCCGTAGATTGCTATTATCTTTTGTTTTTTCAAAGGGTCTTCCTCCTGGTCTATCCTGACTTTTCCAATCTTCAGGCTTCCTTTGCAACTTCCCGTAATGTGGCCCCAAACTCGGATTCCACTATTTCACAGACTCCCAGTGTTTTTGGATGAAGGTCGATCTCAACAAGAACATACTCATGTCCCATTTCCTTTAAGGGGAGAACCTGTCTTGGGCCGTTAGTAACCGAAATCAACTCCATATGCTTTATATTCTCCATGGGGACAGCATGTGGAACGCCTGTAATGACTGCAAAATCGTAATCACTGTATTTTTCCTTTATTAGTTCACTGACCTTTTCCCCGGCTACAGGGTACTCGTCCATGCCTCCGATAATTTCATGCATTTCAACCCCGTGGGATTTCAGGTCTCTCATTATATATTCGGCATGCTGTCTAACTCTCGGAAGTCCAAGGCTGGGGTCAATATTCGCCATATTAATGATATTTTCTTTCTTCCCGAGAATTTCTGCGATCTCATTGATCGCAAGGGTAATGTCTGCAAACATGTAGCCAGTTTCCTTTTTGGCGTTCATGATTACGAGACCTTTCTTTCCCTCTTTAAGGAGTTCAATAACCCTCTTCGCAACTTTATATTTGACATCTCCACGAGAAGGAGCCAGATATTCCTTACTTGCTGCCCCGAATTTCTTTTCAACTTCAGTTGCTTTTGCGAGAAGGTATTCCTGGCGTTTAAATTCCATATGGTCTATAATTCCTGCGTCAAGTGCAGATTCAAGGGCAAAGAGTACGCCTTTTGTATTGTTATGGTAACCTGCGTGTACTTCTACCTCAATAACAGGTACGTCAGGGTTTGCTTCAAGCACAGCTTCGTGCATTTCCTCCCCTATAATCATGCTGGCACATGTTCCGACAACTCCGATAATCTTAGGATTGAAAAGCTCAACAGATTTATTTATCAGCTGTACAAGCTTGTCATGCCCTCCGAATACGAAACCATTC
>CAZCKG010000073.1:3551-8489 GCA_964498825.1 uncultured Methanosarcinales archaeon | reverse complement strand
AGTAATTTGTGTGCCCTGCTTTAGGTTTTTATGGGAAGGTGAAAAATAGAAATCCTGAATTGTCTTTTTGTTTTCGTAAGGAAATTCTGCGTTCTCGAATCTTTTTAGAGAACCTTTCAGCTTTTACTCGGAATTTATTACATCTTCGATTCAAGCCATTTATACATAAAAAAAGGATGAAGGTATATTAATTAACTCTCCAGGTCTCCGACAGGAACGCTAAGAATCCTGTCTTCTAGCCAGATTCTGTAATTTTCAGAAATTAAGCAGCCTTCTTCTTTTGTGAATGTTGAAGAGTGCTTATAATAATCTAATTTTACAGTGTCAAGAGTTTCCTCATAGAGTCCGCATTCTTTGAATTTTTTATTAATATAAACATCGAATGTGCCGTCGTCGTGGAGGATGAAGTGAGTTGTTTTGTTGGTATATTTTCTGGGCATGGTGGATCACCGATTTTGATATTGGATAACTGCATATCTGATTTTTGAACTTCATGCAGAATCCTATTCATAGGGTTTCACTATAGGGTTTCAATTATGGATTTTATTCACGGGTTGTATTCATGCATAGGGATTATATTCAGAAATTTTTATTCACAGGGTTCGTGTTCATGCATGAGATACTATTTTTGATGTTGACTTATCTCTAGTATATATTATCTTCTATTTTTATAATTCTCATTGCATTTAAATTTATAACAGACAAAAATAATGCCAAAACTGAAGTTCCAGTAAGCGACAACAGGACACTTTTTTAATATTACATCTGTCCTTAAAATTGATCGGTTTTCGGAATTGGTAGAATACATCTGATATGATGATACCGCAAGAAAATATAATCACATATAGTATTACATGATCTTTTGAAATAAACATTTTAATAACACTTTTTTTTAGGAAAGTATATATAGAAAAATCGTTTTAAGTATATCATTCATAACAATCTTATAAAAAATATTACAATAATTGTGCTTTTGGCTAGAAAAATATTATTGAATGCCCTCTATAATTGTGAAAATACTGGTTCAGAAAGCACTGTAAAAATGATGAAGATTCTGATTAAAATTAAGGAGGAATTTAGATTAAGAAAAACCAGCAGTCTTTATTTATGGGTTCAGTAATCGCAATCATAGCGGCTATTGTTCTTATAAGTTCTATATCAGGTTGTGTATCCGATTCTGCGTCAGATAACACGACTTCGCACGTTTCTGATGAAAATGCAAATTCCCAGGGTTCTGATAAACTGGAAGAATCAGCAGGTTCTGATGAGTTGATAGCAGCTATAGGAACCCATGGAGGGGAACCGGAAGCAGGGTTTAACCCTGTCACAGGATGGGGGTACACTCGCGAACCCTTGGTTCAGAGTACTCTTTTCAAAAAAGACAGTAAGGCAAATCTGATAAATGATCTGGCCACAAACTATTCTGTCAGCAGTGACGGATTAAAGTGGACTGTAAAAATAAGAGACGATGTTAAATTTCATGATGGTGTGCCTTTAACAGCCGAAGATGTAGCATTCACATTTAACACGGCAGCAAATGCTGGCAGTGTGGACTTATCCATGCTGGAAACGGCTAAAGCAATCGATAATTATACGGTTGAATTTGAATTAGGTGATCCTCAGGCTACTTTTATTAATAAACTTGCAGCAGTTGGCATCGTCCCTGAACATGCTTACAATGAATCTTATGGTGAAAACCCTATAGGATCAGGCCCATACAAATTCGTGCAGTGGGATAAAGGTCAGCAGGCAATCTTTGAAGCAAACCCGGATTATTATGGCCAAAAACCATTCTTTAAAAAGATAACCATGCTCTTTATGGGATCAGATGCTGCTTTTGCGGCAGCAAAGTCTGGACAAATTGATATGGCTGAAATTCCCTCTTCGTTTGCCAATCAAAAAGTAGATGGAATGAAAATAGTATCTCTTGAATCAATTGACGCTCGAGGGATAAGCTTCCCGATGAATCCGGATACGGGCAAAAAAACTGAAAATGGCGATTCAATCGGAAATAACGTGACTTCTGACCCTGCAATAAGAAAAGCCCTGAACATCGGGATCGACAGGCAGGCACTAATCAAAGGGGCCTTAAATGGGCAGGGTAAAGAAGAATTTACAGGTGTAGATAAATTACCCTGGGGTAATAAAGAAGCTATTTTCGAAGATGGGAATATAGATGAAGCAAAGAAAATTTTAGCTGAAGGTGGCTGGAAAGATACTGATGGCGACGGTATTGTTGAGAAAAATGGTTTAAAAGCCGAGTTTACGTTAACGTATCCTTCCAGTGCACAGGAAAGACAGGCTTTAGCTGTTTCCCTGGGTGAGGAAGCTAAAAAACTTGGCATAAACATTAAAGTCGAGGGTAAAAGCTGGGATGAAATATACACCCTTTGCTCTTCTACTCCAAATGTCTGGGGTTATGGTTCGCTGGATCCGACTGACGTATACTTAAGATACTACAGTAAGAGTTACGATCCCTCAACTCATAACAATGCAATAATGTACAATAATTCTGTTGTGGACAATTACCTGAGAACAGCCATAACCAGTTCTGACCAGGATACTGCTATTAAAAACTGGCAGCTGGCTGCCTGGGATGGAACAACAGGATATTCGGAAAAAGGAGATGCTGCATGGATGTGGATGGCAACCATTAATTACACATTCATAATGGATGATGATATCGACATCGGAACTCCCAAAATACAGCCCCATGGCGCAGATATCTTCGGAAATATTTTAGAGTGGAAACGCACAGAAAATTAAACAGGGAGCTTAAACTCAACTTAAACTCCCACTTTTTTCTTTTTAATGTTGTTTGGCTTTAAGTCTCAGTTTATGAAGTAATATGAACTCTTCCAGCAATTATTTAGTTGCTTCTAACATCCTTTACAAATCTGCAAAGTCACGCATATTTTTAGCATTCGATAGCAGCGGCTGATAAATAGTCAGATATGAGTGAAAACTTACATTTCGTGCTACAATATTTCAAAAATAATGGATTTAGTAACATATTTTTTTAGGAAAGTATATATAGTAAAATTGTTTTAATTCAAGAGATCTTAATAATTTTGTAAAAAATAATACTTTATTAGTATTTTTATTTGCGAAGATATTATTTAAAGAATATATTCGATCATTATAACACTGGAAAAGAGGATTTTGTCAAATAATCTAGCGTTTTGAGTGAAAATCGAGGAGGAGTTCAGATTAAGAAAAACCAGAAATGTTTGCCTATATTGTCAATAATCGCAATCATAGCAGTTGTTGGCATTATCAGTTCTATATCCGGCTGTTTATCCGGTTCTATGCAAAGTTCCGAGCTTGATTCTGCATCAAATTCGGAAACAGGCTCCCCATCAGATTCTGCATCGGACAGCTCGACTTCCCAGGCTTCAGATGAACTGGTAGTAAATGTATATTCGCATACAGGAGAACCAAAAGCTGGATTTGATCCTCTTCTTGGATGGGGATGCGGGCATGTGAATTTTGAGCCATTGATACAGAGCACTCTTTTCAAATCAGCTGATGATGGCAGTATAATAAATGATCTTGCTACAGGTTATTCTGTCAGTCCTGATGGGAAGACATGGACTGTAAATGTAAGAGATGATGTCAAATTCACAGACGGAGAGAAGCTAACAGCTGAAGACGTAGCTTTTACATTTAATACGGCAATCGGAAGCAATTCTGAACTGGATATGAGTAATCTTGAAAACGCTACAGCAATAAATGATACGGCAGTTGAATTCAAACTAAAAGAACCCCAGTCCAGCTTTGTCTGGAGACTCAGATACGTTGGAATTGTGCCTGCACATGCATATACAAAAGAAACCTACGGATCAAATCCAATAGGATCAGGGCCATATAAACTGGTTCAGTGGAACAAAGGCCAGCAGGCTATATTCGAGTTAAACGAAGATTACTATGGGAAAAAACCTTTCTTCAAAAAAATAACCATGCTATTCCTGGATAAAGAAACCGCATTTGCAGCCGCAAAATCCGGTGATGTGGACATAGCTGAAATTGATATAAACCATGCAAATCAAACCGTAAACGAATATAACTTAATATCTCTTCCGGCATCAAGGGCATTTGGCGTTTCATTCCCTATGCAGTATAATACAGGTAATAAAAGCCTGAGCGGTGACCCGATAGGCAACAATGTAACAGCAGATATAGCAATTCGAAAGGCTTTAAACATAGGTATTGACAGAAAAGCCATACTCGAAGGAGTACTGTATGGAAAAGGAGATGTAGAATACACAGGCGTGGATCAAAGAGAATTTGGAAACCCCCAAGCAAAAATAACTGATTCTAATCCAGAAGAAGCCGAAAAAATACTTGAAGAGGCAGGCTGGAAAGACAGCGATGGAGATGGAATTAGGGAAAAAGACGGGACTAAAGCAGAATTTGACCTTTATTATTCTTCATCGGACCAAACAAGGCAGGCTCTTTCAGTGGCTGTAAGCGAACAGGCCAAAAAATTAGGCATAAAAATAAACCTTGTAGGCACAAACTGGGATGAAATATACGCTAATCAGTACAGTTCAGCCGTATTATATGCTTACAGCAGTGTAGATACTTTCAATTTATACATGCAATATCATACTAAAGAAGCTGATGATACATACAAAAATCCAGGCCTTTACAGTAATCCTGTTGTAGATGAATATCTGGAAACAGCTTTGAGATCTTCAGACCAGGACCAGGCTACAAAATACTGGCAATTAGCTGCATATGATGGAAAAACCGGTTATGGGCCTGTAGGAGAAGCAACGTGGTTATGGTTGGTGACAATGGACTATCTGTATACTGTAGATGAAACCATAGATATGGGGACTCCCCAAAAAAATGCTGGATCTGATATTTTAGGAAATATCTATGAATGGACAAGAATAGATGCAACCAACTCAACTTCAAAGTGAATGATGTAAA
>CAZCKG010000073.1:0-3451 GCA_964498825.1 uncultured Methanosarcinales archaeon | reverse complement strand
AGTAGTCTGTTTTGTAAGTTTCATGCTTATCCAATTTTCACCTATAGATCCTGTCAGGGCTTACATTGGAGAAATGTCGGTTAGTGCGGAGCATAAAGCTAAACTTGAAGAATACTGGGGAGTTAACACGCCTCCACAGGAAAAATTCCTGAACTGGGCAGGAGATGCTCTTAAAGGAAACTTGGGAGTCTCATTGATTTACAGGATTCCTGTTACTGACGTAATCAAAGAAAGGTTCACGGCATCTCTTGCTCTCATGGCAGCTTCATGGCTGTTTTCAGGAATTCTGGGATTCATCTTGGGGATAATAGCGGGAGCAAAAAAAGGAACCTGGGCCGATAAGGCAATAAAAACTTATTGTTATGTTCTGGCAGCAACACCGACTTTCTGGCTTGCATTGATTCTTTTAATGGTATTTTCAGTGTATCTGGGATGGTTCCCAATAGGTTTGAGTGTACCTATAGGTGTCACTGCAGAAAATGTGACATTTTTTGATTGGTTCCTGCGTTTAATTCTCCCTGCATTGACTTTGAGTTTGTTAGGAGTTGCTCAAATTGCACTGTTTACTCGGGAAAAATTAATAGAAGTTATGTCCAGCGATTATGTATTATTTGCACAGGCAAGAGGAGAAAAAGGACTGGACCTTGTACTCAGGCATGGGATTAGAAATGTTGCGCTTCCGGCTATTACACTGCAGTTTTTAGGGTTCAGCGAATTATTCGGAGGAACAGTCCTGGTGGAACAGGTATTTTCCTATCCCGGAATCGGACAGGCCGCAGTAGCAGCAGGCCTGAGATCTGATGTACCTCTGCTATTAGGAATAGTTATTATCAGTGCTTGCTTTGTCTTTTTTGGGAACTTAATTGCTGATATCATATACCAGTTTGTCGACCCCAGGATAAAACAGCGGGAGGCATCAGTATGAGTACTGCTGTTGTTACAGTAAACAAAGGAGTGTTTAGAGGCCTTAATTTAAGACAGAAGACTCTTTTAATAATAGGCTTCACATCCCTTCTATTACTTGCAATTGTAATTTCGAGCATGTTTATAGGTGAAGAATCACTGCAGACTAATTTTGGTTCAAAGAACCTTAATCCTTCCCCTGAACATCCTTTCGGGACTGATTGGATGGGGAGGGACATGTTTGTAAGGACTCTGGAAGGCCTTGGCTTAAGCATACTTATCGGAGCTTTTGCCTCCACAATAAGTACCGTACTCGCCATAATTCTGGGCTTGCTTTCAAGTGCAGGGAAGATAGCGGATTCTACAATATCCTGGTTAGTAGACCTGTTCCTTTCAATCCCACACCTTCTTTTAATAGTGCTCATTTCCATAGGATTAGGCGGAGGAGCAACAGGGGTTATTGTTGGAGTTGCATTAACACACTGGACAAGTTTAACAAGAGTTGTAAGGGCGGAAATTAAACAGCTGAAAACTCAGGAATACATCCATATTTCCGAAAATCTTGGGAAGTCAAAATGGTGGATAGCTACAAAACATATCTTACCCCATTTAATTCCTCAGATCTTTTTGGGCACTATCCTAATGTTTCCACATGCTATTTTGCATGAAGCTTCAGTAACTTTTCTGGGTTTTGGCCTTTCACCCCACGAGCCGGCAATTGGTATTATTTTGTCAGAGTCTATGAAATACCTGTCAGCAGGATACTGGTGGCTTGCATTCTTCCCGGGATTATCACTGTTAATTGTAGTCCTGGCGTTTGATATGATAGGAGATAACCTGAGAAAGCTGATGGATCCAAAGAGTGCTCATGAATAAAAAAGTGCTCACGAACAAAAAGAGTTCATAAACGAAAAAACTTCTCGTGGACAGGTTTTCAGGCTATCTTGAAAGGGTTTTCTGAAAGCCATAAATTAACAGCAAAATATAGCTCCAAAAATGATGAAACCCGGATTCACAGGTGAGAAATATGAGTAAACAAATTGAAATAAATACTAAAGAAGAGAAAAAGACTAAAGCCCTCATAAAAGTAGAAGATCTTTCACTTTCATTTATTCAATATGCTACAGGACTTAGACAAAACGAATTAAAAGTAATATCAAGTTTGAGTATAGAAGCTTACGAAGGCGAGATTTTAGCTGTAGTAGGATCAAGCGGATCTGGTAAAAGTCTCCTAGCTCATGCAATATTAGGAATTTTGCCTTCGAATGCGAAACTTGAAGGGAAGATAGAATACAACGGTCAGGAACTTACTCAAAAGAGAAAAGAAAAATTAAGAGGTAAAGAAATAGCTCTTGTTCCGCAATCTGTAAACTATCTTGACCCTTTAATGAGAATCTCCAATCAGGTAATAGGAGCTGTTGAAGAGGAAAAAGAAGGCTCAATGGAAAAGCTCCAGAGAGAAATTTTTCAGAGATACGACTTAAAACCTGAAGTTGAGAGAATGTTTCCCCATGAGCTCTCAGGAGGAATGTCCAGAAGAGTTCTGGTTTCTACTGCCGTAATAAGCTCTTCAAAGCTCATAATTGCAGATGAACCGACCCCGGGATTGGATGAGAAAACCTTGAATGAGACCCTGAACCATTTCAAAGATATGGCAAATAGAGGTTGTTCGGTGATCCTTATAACTCATGATATAGAGGCAGCCTTAAAAATCTCTGATAAAATTGCAGTGTTCTATGCAGGTACTGTTCTGGAAGTAGCAAATGTTGAAGATTTTAATAATGATGGGGAAAATTTAAGGCACCCCTACACCCGCGCACTCTGGAATGCTCTTCCTCAGAACAAATTTCAGGCAATTAAAGGTCATCAACCAATGCAGGATGAAGTCGTTGACGGATGCATTTTTTATGAAAGATGCTCCCGGAAGAATGAGCTTTGCTCTAAAGGTATTCCTCAATTTAAAAATGTAAACGGTGGAATAGTGAGGTGCAATAATGTGTCTTAAAGCTGAAAACATAAGCTTCGGCTATAAAAGAGACCAGTTAATTTTGAATAACATGAACATATCCCTGAACCGTGGAGAAGTACTGGGCTTAATCGGGGACAGCGGAAGTGGGAAGTCAACCTTATGTAAAATATTAGCTGATTATGAAACTAATTACCTGGGAAAAGTAAGTATTGACGGAAAAGAAATTCCATCAAAAAAATATAACCCTGTCCAACTTGTCTTTCAACACCCGGAAAAAGCGGTAAATCCCAAATGGAAAATGAAGGAAATTTTAAATGAGGGACATAATGTGTCTCAGGATGTTTTAGATTCTTTCGGAATAAAAAGGAATTGGCTTAATCGGTGGCCCAATGAGCTTTCAGGAGGCGAACTTCAAAGATTTGCTCTTGCGAGGGCTTTGGGGCCTGAAACCAAGTACCTAATAGCTGATGAAATAACCACAATGCTGGATGCGATTACTCAAGCTCAGATCTGGAATACTGTTTTAAGAATAGTTCAAGAGATGAATATTGGAGTACTTGTTGTTAGTCACGAAAAAAA
>CAZCKG010000072.1:4921-8499 GCA_964498825.1 uncultured Methanosarcinales archaeon | reverse complement strand
TAATGGCTGGTGGACCCGCAGTAGCTTATGGATCGGTAGTTGTTCTTAATACTCTTGATGAACTGAATATTTAAAAGCAATATTTTTTAATCCCTTCGTAACAAATTATAAATTTTTCATAAGGACACTGGCAGTGTGTATCTTGTGCCTTTTGAGGATTAATAATTCTTGAAAAAGTCTGATACATATATAAAAAGCGATTCTTTTTCCCTCCTATCTATTTTAAAACTTTTTTTGAGCCAAAATACTTTCAGCTGTCTTCTCCTGATAGCCGATGCCCAAAATGGTTTCATATTTGAAGCAAATAAATAGCATAATACTTCTTTTTCTCAGTATCTCAGTTGTGGTGTTTATGATGGATAGCTCAGAACCTTATTTCAATCCGGAAATCGAAACCATGGACAGAGGGGAACTTGACGCTCTCATAGAAGAGAGGGTAAGATATACCGTAAAATATGCGGCAGAAAACTCTCCTTTTTACAGAAAATGGTTTGAAAAGCATAAAGTAAGCCCCTCCGAGATTAAAACTCACGAGGATCTTCTGGACCTTCCCATCATATCAGGAAAAACTATGCGGGAAAACCAGCCTCCTGAAGTAAATGAATTTATGTTCAGGAGTGTAGGCTGGGAGGATGTTTTTACCATTCATGAGACAAGTGGAACCAGCGGAACTCCCAAGAGCTTTTTCCTCACCTGGGAAGATTGGGAGCGTTATGCAGAAAAATATGCCCGAATTTTCAGGTCTCAGGGTTTCGGTCCAGGGGACAGGGTCGTTGTCTGCGCTTCTTACGGAATGAATATTGGGGCAAACACTATGACTCTTGCAGCCAGACAGCTTGGCATGAGCATTATCCCTGAGGGCAAATGCACTTTTCCCCTGCGCGTTATTGAGGCATACAAGCCAACGGGCGTAGTTGGAAGCGTATTCAAACTTCTGAACCTTGCAAGAAGGATGGAAGCAGAAGGTATCAATCCTCAGAAATCAGGGGTAAGTAAGCTGGTCGTTGGAGGAGAAGCTTTTGCTGACGAGTCCAGAGATTACCTTTCTGAAGTATGGGGCTGTCCCGTGTACAATACCTATGGGAGTACAGAAGGAACTATGTGTGGAGAGTGTGATGAGATCTCAGGTCTGCATGTGCCGGAGGATTTTGTCCATCTTGATGTTTACGATCCGCATCTGAATAATTTCGTGCCTGAAGGAGAATGCGGAAGAGTTATTCTCAGCACTCTCTTGCCTGTTGGGGCAAAAGTAGGGACTCTACTTTTGAATTATGATACCGAAGATACTACTGTCGTGCTTACGCGCAAACCATGTCCCTGTGGAAGAACCCACATGAAAATAATGACTCCCCAGCGAGAGGCAGAAACAGTATGGGTTGAAGGCGCTCCTTTTAACCGTGTTGATGTGGAAAGGGGTGTTTTTCAGCGCGAAAACATGGATTATTTAACCGGAGAGTATGAAGCTTTCCTTTACGGTGGAGAAGATGAAGGAGAAACTTTACTGAGAGTCAGTATGGAATGCAAAAATCCTGAAACCTGCGATAGAGACCTTATAAAAGAAAATTTTCTCAGGACATTCTTAAGGTATAAACCTATCCTTTCCCGAGCCCATGGAGAAAGTACCTTTAAAATCGTCTTTAATTTCACAGGCCCTATGGAACTCGAGTTAAACATGATCAAAGGCAGGCCTAAAAGGCTCGTAGATCGAAGATAATGCGGGTAAATATCCGAAAGTTTTGCGATCTCTCTTTCTGTTATCCAACTTTTTCAATATTTATCTATAACAGAGATTGAACGATTCTTCTTCCTCTTTCTTTTCTTCTTTATTTTATTGTGCTTTTTTTCCGTTCTTTTTAGAAAGGCCTCTTTCTTTTCCTATGCTAAGTTTTATTGTTCCCAAACATTAATATTACTGAAGAACAAATTATCTGTTAACCAACTCTTTTATATTCGTGGTCAAGTGAAAAAAACATATATAGTAATACTTACAATATCCTAAAGTATTATCTTATAGATAAATCTTAAATTACCTGGTGATACGATGGAAACAGAATTGATGAGGATAGGGGTTTCCCTTCCCGATACCCTTCTGGGTAAATTTGATGAGATTATTGAAAAAAGAGGTTATTCTTCCCGTTCGGAAGGAATAAGGGATGCCATCAGGAGTTATATTTCTTATTACGAATGGATGGGCGATATTAAAGGCCATCGTGTCGGAACCGTTGCAGTTATTTACGACCACACAAAAAGGGGTCTTTCAAATGCGCTTGCTGATATCCAGCACCATTACTCTCACCTTATAAAATCCTCTGTTCATATACACCTTGATCATGACAACTGTTTTGAGGTAATCGTTCTGGACGGAGATGGTGAAGAAATTAAAGAACTTGCAGAAGCCATAATGGCTCTCAAAGGAGTAAAATTCTCAAAGCTTACAACTGTAGCATCAAACGAAAAGATGTAAAATTCCGTATATATATAAAAACTAACTTCGGCGTATTGGAGAAGTCAAACGTAATGTGTTGAAGAGACTTCTCTCAATTTATCCAATTTTAATTTTTTTCAAAATGCTTTTCAATATGCTTCAGAAGAAGACTCCCGAATTCAGTGAGTTCGTAGATCTGGAAGCTTTTTTCTCTTCGGGAGTCCACCAGGCCTCCTTCCCTTAAAAGCTTAAGGTGATAGGAAAGGGCTGAGTGCTTCTGATCCGTAGCCTCTACAAGGACACAGACACAGAGGCTCTGTACTTCGAGAGCTCGCAGAATTCTCAGACGAGTAGGATCTGCAAGCACCCTGAAAAGGCCGACGATTTCCTCAACATCCTCATTTATTGCCGTATGAACCGCTTCAAGCACATCTTCTGGAAGGGTGTATACATCCCTTATTTCGATTATTTTCTTCTCTGACATTTTTTCCACTTGGAGATTGATCAGGGTAAAGCACATCTTTATTGTTTTAATTTCTTGCGTTTGAGTAGTGGATTTCTCTTTTGCATATCTTTCAATTAGAGTTGTTACCCTTTTAAAGACTCCTTATTTGTACAAAGCACTTCTTTCCACCTGAGTCCGAGTTCTGAGAGCGCAAACCCGCCTCCAATCAGGGTAATAGAATTTTTTATAATGTGGTCAAGTACGGCAACTGTAAACCCAATTTCAGGTTTGATCCCTCCAAGCCCGAAGACTGCAGTAAGGGCAACTTCATAGGTCCCTATGGCGCCTGGAGTTATAGGAAAAGTCTTTGCGATATTTCCAATAGCTACAGCCAGGAAAATAAGGGAGATCATGTAGGTGGAAGATAGGTTCACTCCTGCTGTCGGAAAAGCTTTCAGGACCAGAAAACAGGTCAGGATGTCCATTCCCCATATAAGAAGGGAGGATGCTGTAACTGCCAGAAAAGAACTTGGTTTTACAGCAACAATACTCATCTGGTAAAGAAAAACAGATGCAAAGTCCTTTATCCTTCCGGGAAGCCCATTGGAAAAGTTCTTTTTTGGAGAGTTCTTTTTTGGAGAGTTCTTTTTTGAAGAGTTCTCTTTTTGGTGTCTTTTTTTAGTTTGTCCATCTCTGAAAGAAAAAGCA
>CAZCKG010000072.1:0-4821 GCA_964498825.1 uncultured Methanosarcinales archaeon | reverse complement strand
AGAGTTCTCTTTTTGGTGTCTTTTTTTAGTTTGTCCATCTCTGAAAGAAAAAGCAAAGAGAACAACAAAAAAGATAACTACCGCTATTCCAGACAGTTTTATCAGAGAATCCATCCAGGAAGCGAGTTCAAAACGAGAAGCTGCACCTGAAGATGCAAGGATTGCAATAGAAGTAATTGCAACTATATCAAAGACCCTTTCTACAGTTAGCGAGGAAAGGCTTGTTGTTAATGAAAGGTCTTTACGCTTTTTCAGGATATACATCCTGCTCAGATCCCCTATGCGGGCCGGAAGAATTACATTTGCAGATTGGCTGATAAAAATACTGCCTGTAAGGAATCCAAGATCATATTTTTTTCCCAGCCTTGTAAGAATTTGCTGAAAGCGAATCCCTCTGAGAGGCCAGGAAATGCAATATACGAGACAGGCGAGAGCCAGAATTCGGAAGGACGCATGCTTCACGTTTTCTAGAATGTCAGAGATGCCAAGAAAGGTTGCAGCAAACGCAAGGATCAAAACTGCGAGAATAGCTGTCAGAAAGATTTTCCCTTTTCCTGAAATAAATCTAGGTAGAAATTCAGGTAGATAGAGCTCTCTCCAGAGCCGGAAAATCTCTGACCCCATTCCTTCTACATCTTTTACCAGATTTACCTTGCTCGATCCTCCATGCCTCCAGTAAACCGGAAATTCAATTATTCTATATCCTTTATGTTCTGCTCTTACGAGCAGTTCAGTATCCCAGAACCAGTGTTGATTTTCGACCTCATCTAAAAGT
This sequence comes from uncultured Methanosarcinales archaeon, assembly GCA_964498825.1. Classification (GTDB taxonomy): domain Archaea; phylum Halobacteriota; class Methanosarcinia; order Methanosarcinales; family Methanosarcinaceae; genus Methanosarcina. Next base: position 4,046 of record CAZCKG010000072.1, on the reverse strand, counting down.
TCAAACAAAGGCCCTCTCCTGAAGGCTTTAAAACCACACTGATGATCATAGAGTTTTGAGCGCAGAAAAAGTCTTACAAGAAAATTATATCCTCTGCTTGCAAACTCCCGCTTAAAAGGTCTTTTTGCATCGCTTTCACTCATCATCCTCGAACCAGTGGCAAAGTCGTAGCCATCCGTGCTCACAGCCCTGACCAGTTTTTCCAGATATTTCATATCTGTTGCAAGGTCTACATCAATATAGCAGAGAACTTCTCCTGAGCTTGCCTTAAAAGCCCTGTTAAGGGCTCTTCCCCTTCCCTGCCGTTCATTCGAATGCAGATGAATAATATACGAGTACTGCTTAGAGAGCTTTGAAGCTATCCGATCAGTACCATCCGTACTTCCATCTTCTGCTATAATGACTTCAAATGAATCAGTTATTTTTGAGAGGGTCTCCGCTGTAGTGAAAACAGCTTTTTCAATACTTGCTGCTTCGTTGTAAGCGGGTAAAACCACAGAAACGCTGGTAATTGATAAAACCCCTTTTTTTCATTGTATCTGAGCTAATTTTTCGATTAAATAAATGCATTTCTATACGAATCAGAGTTTTTGATTTCCCCCGAAACAAAAACTCATAAATCCTTTCTTTTATAAATCCGAACTGAACTCTCGTAGACTAATTTAAAATAGTTTTTGTTCTCGAATTTATCAAGGTTTTCAGAATACATTTGCCGCTCAAGATTCCCAATATAAACATAGCTTACGTTATATTTATTCATAAGCTCCAGAGATTTTTTTTCACTGCTGGTTGTATAAATCGAACGTACATCTTCTATCCTTGTTCTTACTTCTTCCTGATCTCTTCCCCAAAACCGCTCATGTCTTGTCCAGCCAATAACTGTAGGAAGGCCGGTATTTGCAGAAACTCTTGATATATATGTATAACTGTTGTCCTCTTCAGTAGCTTCGAGAATTACAGGAGTACCCTCAATATTTTCCTGTATCCATTTTATGGCATTATAATCTCCTCTATCCAGTTTTTTCATATATTCCATACCGTCAAGAGCAGGTTCGGCTTTCATATCTTTTATTCTCGTATAAGTTGAAGCTACCGGAAAAACGGCACAGGAAATAACCAGTAACACAAATGAAAATGTCCAGATCTTTTTTCCATAAGCCTCTTTAAAAAGCAGATTATTTACACTCTCGTTTTTGTAGCATGAATTCAGGTAATAGTATGAATAAGAGGCTGCAATAGCCAGAAAAATCCATAGATGCATATAAAATTTAAAAACCGTATTCATACGGGCGAAACTTCCCTCAATTGGATCGTCGAGATAAACAATTTCACATAGGAGGGCTATAAAAGTAGCTACTACTATGAGAAGGGATGTAAATCCTGTAGGGCTTCTTTTAGGGAGCTCTTTCAGGAATGAAGAAAAAGAAAGAACAAATAGAGAAAGAAGAATCGAAAGCAACGGAATAGTCCATTCTGAGGAAACCAGCACTGAAATTCCTGCCCAGAGAGCGAAATATTCTGTTTTTCTTTCTGATTTCAGATGGGCAGTAAGAAAAGAGAATATTACAAACAGAAAAAGACCAAACAAAATCATGAATTGCTCAATTGTTGTTCGACCCCCGGACTCAACTAAAGCAAATCCTCCTGCTGCCTGAGGGTTGAAGGAAAGGTAAAAGGGCATGTATAGCAGAAGACTGAAAATTGAAACCAGAATCATTAATCTGGAAAATCCGAAAATGGAAAGGAATAGATTTTTGTCATGAATATATTGTTCATAATAAAAAATGAGAATAATCAAAAATGTCAGGCCTAAATATACTGGAAAATCCCAGGAATTTGAGGGAAATAAGAAACCAAGAGATACTGAAAAGATGATTAATCCCTGAAGGTTTTCAAATAATCTGTTCTCACTTTTCTTTATATAAATATTCAGAAGGAAGGTAAGCACCAGAAGCTGGAAGGGGATTGCAAGCATGTGAGAATGCAGATCCCCATGTATAAAACTGAAATATGGGAATTCATTTATTGTATAGGGAATGACTCTTGAACTGCTCCAGTAGTATCCCATTCGGACAGGTACATTGAGTATATAGAGGGAAATGAGTTCTTTAAGTCCCTGGATATTCCCGAGTAGAGCCCCTGATACTGCAGTTATTATTCCATATTTTATTTTTCCGTTTGTAAGGTTGTACCCAATACCGAAAAGGAGATTGAGGGACAGGGCAAAGGTAAGTGCAACTGCCAGATTAAAAAGTATTGAAGGCTCGACTGAACAGAGTTTTCCTAAAACTCCCACTGAAAGGTATCCAAAATAGTAATAGAAATCCAGAACCCCTCCTGAAAACCAGGGATCTGCCGGCGGGAATGAAGAAGTTCTCATTACCGCATTCAAAAAAGCAAAATCCATAAATTTTTCATGTCTGTAAATCTCAGGGAGATATATACGCACAAGCAGGAAAAAGAAGAAGCCTCCGGTAAATACAAGCTCATTCGCAAGAAGAACCTTTTTTGTCGGGAAATGGCTCTGTTTCTTATACAGGCTCATGGATGCAAGGCCAAGAACGAAGACTGTAACGACTGAAGCCAAGATCGTGCTTCTGTTAAAGTTCCATAGGTACGACAAAATCCAGGAAATATACGTAACAAGCACTATCCCTAGAGTCCGGGTTGCAGAATACCCCCTGTCAGCCAGTTTGTTTCCGGCTGTCCAGGCAAACGGTATGGAAACCAGACCCAAAAATTCGATGAGAATAAACCACAAAACTACGTGAAGATAATCTGACACTGTTCTCTTTCCTGCAAAATGGATTGTCCAATGTGCACTCTCTAAAGCCCACTCTCTAAAGCCCACTCTCTAAAGCCCACTCTCTTAAGGTGAACTCTCTATGCATGTTTCCATATGGAACCCTGCTTCTCCAATCACTCCGAGTAATCATCAGAGTCTTTAGAATATTTTCAAGCCCATTGAAGGCTTTCAATAATCGGCATTCCTGTCACCCCACTTCCCTAATTCTGCCTTTTCCTGATAGAAATACCGATAATAGGTATTTTGTAAATGGGTTTATATTTCTATCGTATTCGAAAGCGTTTTCTTTCGGACGTTTTCTTTTTTTACTGACTTTTAAATCATTATTGCCAGGCCATTAGCCCTTGTTATCTTAAAATACATCTTTGTAAATACTGGTAGATATGAAAATGCAGATTAACGGAAAAGCTGTGGATGCATGCAGTGGTGAGTTTTTTGAGATTATAAATCCGGCAACAGGAGAGATTATTGATCGGGTTCCCAGGGGTGCAGGAGATGATGCGGCAATTGCGGTTGAAGCTGCATCATCAGCTTTTGAAGGCTGGGCTTCCCTGGCTCCGCAGCAAAGAGCCAGGTTTCTCTACAGGGCTGCAGAGATTATAAGACAGAGAAAGGATGGACTTGCTGCCCTGCTTACGCAGGAACAGGGAAAGCCCTTTTTCGAGGCTAAAAACGAAATAGAGGGTTTTGCAAATGTCCTTGAATATTACTGCGGGATTTCAGGCAGTTTTCGGGGAGATTTCGTTCAGATTCCGCAGAATGGATATGCATTTACTGTAAAAAAACCTCTTGGAGCCTGTGCAGCCATAATTCCATGGAATATGCCTGCTCTCATAATGGCCTGGAAGATAGGCCCTGCTCTGATTTCAGGAAATACGCTTGTGCTGAAACCGGCAAGCAACACTCCTCTTACAAACCTTACTCTTGCTTCCATCCTGAACGAAGCAGGCCTTCCGGCAGGTGTGCTCAATGTAGTTACAGGACCCGGAGAGCTTGTGGGGGAAGCTCTGGTTAAGAATTCTAATATTAAAAAAATATCTTTTACTGGAGAGTCTGGCACAGGAAAACGCGTAGCTAAGCTTGCAGCAGAAGGCATGAAAAGAGTAACTCTGGAACTGGGAGGAAGTGATCCAATGCTTGTCTGTGATGATGCAGATCTTGAAAGCGCAGTTGCAGGCGCTCTCAGAGGAAGATTTTACAACTGTGGCCAGGCCTGTACTGCTGTCAAAAGATTATACGT
>CAZCKG010000071.1:4081-8508 GCA_964498825.1 uncultured Methanosarcinales archaeon | reverse complement strand
TTTTCAGTGTTTTTGGGCAGGATCGAGAGTGTCCATTTTCCTGCAGCTCCTGGGACGGTGTATGTTTCTACAAAGGTTGTAGTTCCTCCCTGGTAGCTTCCTTGGTTATTTGTTCCCGTATTCCCTGCAATTCTTGTGTCATATACAGGATATGGCTGTGGGTAAGTGTTATCCACTACACTAATTGAACCGATGTATTTCGTGTTTGCATGGGTTGGAGTAACCTCTTTTCCTGAGGGGTTTTTCAGGCTTATATTAAAGGAAGGGGTCAGATCCTTATTTCCCCCGCTTGTATACAGGCCGTACCCGTACTGATAGGATTTAACTTCTATGGTAATGGGTCCGTCTGTTTTTGCTTCAAAGGCAGTTTCGTAAGGTTCTTTCATAACCGGGAGTATACGGAAGCTGAGAGAAACTCTTCCTGCGTATTCCTGGATTCCAGGGTCATCAACATTCAGGTCAAGGCTACCACTGTAGCTGCCCTTTGCATCGGCAGGAACCGCAAGTTTAAGCTTTACAATGGCTGTCTCTCCTGCCTTTATTTTGTCCGGAGACTCCACAGTGATTTCCTCGCTTCCAAAGGCCTGTCCCAAAGCAGTTGGGGAAGAAACTACAGGAGAAGAAGCCATGTCTACAGAGGAGGACACGCTCTCAGCGTAAACAATATTTCCTTCTTCAGTAAGCTCAGGGGAGAGGGAAATATCTTTGTCTCCAGTATTCTTGAGCTTTATCTCATAAGTATAGTCTTTTCCTGCTTCCACCAGATCATTGACATAAGGTGTAAGGATCTGAACTGTCGGTGGAACCCAAACCTGTATGTTCAGCTGCATTGTGCCTGGGAAGCTCGCATAATAACCTGCTACATCTCCTTCAGGCACGTTTTCCGTAAAGGCTATGAGTACGGCGTAATTTCCAATTTCCGCATCTTCTGGTATGTTCACCTTTACTTCAAATTCCTCTTTCTCTCCGGGTTTAAGAGATTTTTCGGAAGGACTTATGCTGATCCAGCTTTCGTTTATGAACTTCTCAGTATACGGGATGATTAAAGGCTTTGGATTGAGTTTTATTGTTTTGTTGTCTTTGTTTGTCACGGCTACAGTAAAGTTTTCACTGCCCCCGGGCTGTACCTGTAAGTACTTATAAGTCGGATCGATAGTTATTTTTTCAAATTCAGGGAAATAATCTCCAGCAGCTGCAGATGAAGGTGCACTGCCTGCTCCAACTTTCGCCTGCACTGCTTCATCCTCTGTAATCTCTACAGCATTTGTATCAGTTTTATCCTTTACAATCTCCAGAGTATTTTTGGCCCCTGCCCCTGCGCAAACAATCGAAATGATTGCTATAAAAAGGAGCCCACATATAATTCCCTTTAACATCTTTGTATTATGTGTACTCATAGTATTCACCTCGCTCATTATTTACAAGGCGTAAAACTTATAAAAGAATTACTTAAACTACGAATTCATTTGCAGTTATTTTCAAAAAGTAAGAGTTTAAACACGTTATTTTTTCTTTTTTCTCTTTTTCAGATCCCGTATCCCAAAAAGGTTTGTTTAATGTCTTTTTGAAACTCGGTTTTGTTCCCAGTTCCTAAAGGTTTGACTTTACAGCAAGAGGTATACGGAAAGAAATATCAAATCTGAGGATTAAACTCTAGTAAGTGTTTATGTTCCTGAAGTAAGTACTTTTGATAAGATAATAAGTATGATTTGTGAGATAAGTAATTATGATCCTAAAGTAAATATTAAGATTAGAAGTAACAGCGTTTGCTCTTAAAACCTCCTCACGCTACGAAATGTTCGGATACCGACAGAGGTGTTTTATTTCAGGAAGGGATGGGATTTTCTTGCTTAAAAATAAAAAAGGAGTATTTGATAAGCTTTCAGATGCAGGTCTCAGGATCCGAAAGAAACCTGAGTCAAGAAAGGCTATATCACGTGATTCTTTTTTTGAATCAGGGCCTTTAATAGATGCTGATTTTGTTGAGGTAGGTGAAGATAATTTTTCTTGTTTAGATTCTTCTTCCTCTTCTTCTGAATCAAATTCCAGGTCAACAATTGACTCAGAATTGCTGGAAAATCTTAGAGAATACCTCAAAACGAGGTCTCAGGAAGAAATTTCAGAGATATTCGAAGAAATCCGGAAAATTCTGGAAAACAGATCTTTTGAAAGTAAATCAAGTTCTGGAAAGGGAAAAGAAGCTCCTTATAATGAAGGATTAAATCTAAAAGAAATTTCAAAGAAGGCCTTTATAATTTTTCGTGAAACTGCTTCCTTTGGAAAGAAGCAAATAATGGATGCCTCAAAAATCGCCTCGACACAGGCATCATCAATAGCATCAGAGGGGAAAGAATCAATAAAACTATCTTCAAAAAAATTCAATGAGCACTGGAACAATTTAAGTCCGCGAGATCGACAAATTATTTCCGAACTAATAGTTGCAATGATCGAAATAGGTTTGCTTAAAGGAGCCAGTAAAAGTAAAAAAGCAGCTTTTGCCATTTTGTCAAGTGTTTACAGGCATCAGACTCCTGGCAGAACAGACCTGGAAGAGTTTGCAGAGGGTTTACAGAAACTTTTCAAGCGGAAGCGTTAAAACCTGATAGGTCTGCTTATTGCCTTTACAAAGCTTGCAGGGCTCTCTTCTACTTCCCAGTTTTCTGAATTTCTGATGATGTATGTATGGTCTGAAACCTGCTCCAGCCCGCCTGCATCATAATTTCCTATTATTAGAGAGAATATTCGAGCCTTTCTTTCGGCTTTTATCTCATTCCATTCCCTTATAAGGGGCCTTTCGGAAAGTTCGGATAGCCCGTCTGTAAGGAAAAGAAGATCAGCTCCTTCAAAGGATCTTTCTGTTTTCATCGCCTTCAGGCCTGCTCTAAGTGCGGTATTGAAATCCGTGCCTCCTCCGAAAGTAAATTTGAGGAACTCTAGGAACTCCTGGCCCATACGCTTTTTATCCGTAAGCTCAATTTCAAAGGTCTGCCATTTCGAGGAAAAGAGAATTATTTTTACATTCCTGCCTTCTCTCAGCATTCTTTTTGCAACTGCCAGCATCACGGCTTTTGCCAGGGTCTCTGAACTTCCTCTCATGGAGGCTGAAGTGTCCACAAGAGCAACTACCGGGCCTTTTCTCTTTTTTCCCGCAGTATCCGAGTTCCAGTTTTCTCCTCTTAACTGGTAAGTTAGAAGTTTTCCTTCCAGCATGTCAGCATAGAATTTTCGTTTTAAAAGGGGATTTTTCAACTTTACCGTCTCTACCGGAAGCAGGGTCTGGATCTCACTTGACATGGTAATTGAGTGTACCTCACTTTTGCTGTATGGAGAAAGATTTAATTTTTTTGAGCCGTATTCAAGTTCGATTCTTCCAATATGTTCCAGAATTTTGTGAAGCTCGGAGCTCTTTCTAAGAATTGCTGCATATTTTTCAAGATTTCCAAAGTATTCCCTGTGCAGGGCTTGCAAGGAGTGGTTCCAGGTTTTTCCTGGAAAAAGCATTGAAAGGATTTCAAGCATCTCAAGATTGTCTTCAAGAACAGGGATAAGCTTTTCAATTCTTGTAGCTAGTCTTTCTCCTACTATTGAATCCAGTATCTCTTCGGCTTCTTTGCAGGTCATAAATTCCCTGGTCAGCGAAGCAAGTTTTTCTGAACCCATTACTTCTTCAAATTGCTGTTCAGGATTTTCCAGGGCTTTATCCTCAAAGCCTTTAAGGAAATTTTCCTGATTTTCCCCCTTCTCTTGTTTTTCTCTTTTCTCGTGCTTTTCTTCATATCCCTGATTTTTCTGATTATCTTCTTCAGGTACAGGTTTTTCCAGGGGAATATTCTGTTCAGCCTGCCACTGGAAATTTTTCTCCCTCCCCTGAAATCTTTTCTTTTCCCATGCAGCCTGAGTCTCATTTATCAATTTTTTCAGGGCTGTCAGGGTTTTTTCAAGATTTTTGGGAAATTTCTTTGAAAATTCGTATTCTATTTTCCCGAAGTCATCGAGTAGTGAAAAAATTTCGTCAAGAAGAGTTCTCAGGATAAAGATTCCTGCCATTTTATTGGCAGCGGTAAGGGTCTTTATCTCTGCCCAGCCTTCCAGGCTCCTCATGTTCAAAAGTATTGGATAAAAGACCCCAAACTTTCTCATAAATAGCTTTTCATCCTTTAATTCATATCCATTTTCTGAAAAAAGCTCATAAATAAGAATTTCTGCAATTCCTTCCCTTAACTTTCTTGGCACCTGTCGAGGGATTGCCAAAATATCTCTTAGTTCAAAATTCAGGATTGTAAAGGGACTCAAGGTATTGTCGAATGGTAAAGAGCCTTGTCCAGACTTACCTTCAGTCTTTTCCATCGGGATTTTTGACTCCTGCATATTTTCCTTTTCCGTACTTTTTAAAACTTTTCAGATTTTTTATTCAACTCTTTTTTATT
>CAZCKG010000071.1:0-3981 GCA_964498825.1 uncultured Methanosarcinales archaeon | reverse complement strand
AACTCTTTTTTATTCAACTCTTTTTTATTCAACTCTTTTTTATTCAACTCTTTTTCAGTATCTGGTTACATTTCTTAGTTATTGATTAATCTGACAAAAAGAAAGTTTTTTGTGAGAGATTCGAATATTTTTATGCATATTGTTTTTTCTTGATTTATATTTCATCATAGATATATAGTCAAGTTATATTATCCAAATAAATATCAGAATAAATTATGAAAATCAAGATTATTAATGATGAGACTTTAATTTCCTAATTTCTACTTCTCGATATATTATATTGTTTGAACTTTAATACTCTAATTGTCTGCCTGAAACTTCTTTCATTTGTATGGCTCTGTAGAAAACCTGTTTAATTCAACTTCAAGAGGCTGAAATCAGGTCTATAAATGTGTATCAGATTATTCAGTTCAAACTTGTGTAGATTTATTGTTTGAAAGGATTTCTACAGAGACATTTGTATGTAGAAATATAAACTGAGACGTTAGAACATTTCTACTGTTTAGATTTTGCGAGTATTGGGTAGGTCACAGGACTTGCACGATTGAACTGATGTATAATAGTATTAAATCGTTAACTACCTAAAATACATCTTTAAACTATATGTTTTGTGATCGTGATTTGTATATCAAAGATAAGGACTAAGTTAACTGCAAGGTTATTTTCACAACTAAGTCCATAAATACTCTGAATTTAGATTAAAATTTAATAATAGTGGGGTCAAAAATATGAGTAAGAATAATAGAATGAGGGGTGTGTCCATATTTGTTGGAGTGCTGCTTTGTATAACATTAACGCAGCCTGCAATTGCGCCATGGAACTCCCCGAACTGGAACATACCAAATTGGAACGCAACGGATTGGAATACAACTACAGGGAATTCAACCATAGTAAATACAACTACAGAGAACACAACTACATGGAATTCAACTAATGGTTCTGTTCCGCCTTCAAATCTAATGAACATTTCTATTCCGGCTTTCAATGGAATAAATGCTTCAATTCCGCGAAATGGAAAGTAATTACCGGAATAACAACATTAAATGAAATACCGGGAATAAAATAACGATAAAGGTTTATGAAGTTGAATCAACCAGTTATCAAGTCTAAAAAACGAGCAAATTCCTTTTTCAGGTATATTGTGAGATTTTATGCTCGTTACTTTCAACGGTTGATTTCAAACTTTATATTTTAATCTCAACTCTCTTTTTCAGGCTACTTCTCCTGCCTTCTCAAATACAACATCAAATACCTTTGGTTTCTCCAGCAGGAGCCGTATCTCGTTCAAGTTGCTTGCGATCTCATAGATGTCTGTGTTTTTAGACCGGTATTTAATCAGAATTTCCTGCCCATCCTGCCCAGAAATCCAGATATTCTCTTTCAGGGTATTTTCAAGGGCTTTTTCTTCTTCTTGAATCTGTTTTTTAAAGTAGTTCAGTCTGTCCTCCAGATTTTCATACTCTTTTTCATAGAGTTTTTTGTCTCCGTAATCTAGACTGATCTTGAATTCAAATCCGTATTTTCTGCGGAATCTGTCTGCTACGGATTCAAAGCTCAGGGAGCTGTTTATATTACTGAAATCGAGCCCGAAACTATAGGTATGGTTAGGAAATTCAATATGGTGCTTCAGGAGGCCAAGTGAGTTGTCAAATGTAAGGCTCTTCTGGACCTTCGTTCCGGAAAACCTTGAGCTTCTAATGCCGTCTGTTTTCTTCTCCTCTTCAAAACACTTATTGCAGGCTACAAGGTCAGGAAGTTCTTTTTGCAGGCAGCTGTAAATCGAATTTCTCAGGTCAATAACATCCATTTTCAGTTTTCTTGTATCCGTACCTCCGGAAACCACCCTATCCATGATAAGTTTCCTTATAATTTCCCTCTGTTCAGGAACATCCCAGAGCATATGCTGGAGCAGCACGACAGTCATCCTGTTTACGCTTGCATGCCCGTTTGCAGCTGAGGCGACTTTCAGCACATTTATGATCTTTTTCCAGCGCCTGTCCGAGACAACTATATTGGAGTTTTTAAGCTCTCTCCTGAGTCCCTTTATTATTGCCCGAACCTCAGGGTCAACCTGGAGATCTCTGGCTTTCCTCCGGATTTCTCTTATTTCTTCTATCCTGAGTTTAGTTGAAGGTAAGAAGTCTTCTGCATTTTCGAAGATAATGTTTTCAAGGTTTTCTTCGTGTTGGATATAATCCACTCTGTATCTGAAAAGAAAACGGTCGTACAGAGCTTCAAGGCTTTCATCTTCTTCAGGCAGTTCATTGGATGCTCCGAAAACGGAAAAAAGGGGAACTTCAAGAATCTCTTTTCCATTATGGTACTTCCTTTCGTTCAGAACGGTTAGCAGGCTGTTTAAAATGGAACTATTTGCCTTGAATATCTCATCAAGAAGCGCTATATGGGCAGTTGGCAGGTAGCCTTCTACCCGCCTGCTGAACTCATCTCTCTCAAGCGCTTTTAAGGAAAGTGGCCCAAATACCTCTTCAGGGGTAGAAAAACGGGTCAGAAGATAATGAAAGAAATTTCCCCCCTCTATAGTCTCACAGATTTTGCTTGCAAGCAGAGTTTTTGCAGTTCCCGGGGGACCAAGCAGAAGAACATGTTCCCCTGACAAAAGGGCAAGGAGAGAACCGTTGATTTCGGCATCTCTTTCTTTAAAGTAAGCTGAGAATTCCTGTTTGATATTAATAACTGTATTTTTTAAATCCAGAACTTTCATAAATTCCAAAACCTTTATAAATTTCTTTTTTCCAGCGTCTCATCTATAATATATGAAAAGAATCTTATAAGGATCTATAAAGATTGTTATAACTGTAAGCTACAGAAGCCGGTTAAGAAGATCTAAAAATAAATTCACCATTTTTATGGGCTTTACGTTGTTTAATTATCCCAAAAATCCTGGTTAATTACCCCAAAAAATTTCTAATCCTTAACCATCAACACGCCTACTGATTATACTTTCTTCTTACTGATATACTTTTCTGTATTGAAAACTTGAATTTAGAGCCTACTTTATTTAATATATCCTATTGTTTCCTGCTATCCGAAGAGATTATGCATGAAGAAGTCAATCACTACTGAAATGGTTTTAACTTCTCTGGATGATAGCACTCCATATTTAATAGCGTTCAGAAGGAAAGTAGCTTTTAGATGTTGTATTCTTGAGACGAATTGGTAAAGAATATCCTGAGAAAAATCAATATTTTGGAGAGATTTAGATGAATGATTATGAGCGTGAAAAATATAGCCGGCAGATCCTTCTTTTTGGGGAAGAGGGACAGGAAAAGCTGAAAAACGCAAAAGTGCTGGTTGCCGGAGCAGGCGGGCTCGGAAGCCCGGCTTCCACATATCTTTCAATAGCCGGGATCGGGACGATAATTCTTGCAGATTTTGATTCCGTAGATCTCAGCAACCTTAACAGGCAGTTTCTTCATCACGAAAAAGATCTTGGAAGGGGTAAGGTGGAATCTGCAAAGGAGAAGCTTCTTTCTATGAATCCGGGAATTAAGGTTGAAACCATAAGGGAAATGCTTACAGAAGCAAACATCGAATCCCTTGTTCCTGAATGTGATATTATCGTTGATGCACTTGACAATCTTGAAACGAGACATATGCTTAACAGACTTGCCGTAAAAAGAAAAATTCCCTTAATTCATGGAGCAGTTACTGGGTATGATGGCCAGGTAACAACAATAATTCCCGGAAAAACACCCTGTTTCTACTGTATATTTCCGCGCATTTCCAGAAAGGAAGTTTTCCCTGTTTTAGGGGCAACTCCAGGAGTTATAGGTTCTATTCAGGCAAATGAGGTTATTAAATTCCTTACAGGAAAAGGAAAACTTCTGGAAGGCCGCCTTTTATTCTGGAATGGACTTTCAGGAAATTTCAGTGAAATCTCTCTATCAAAGCTAAACAGCTGCCCTATTTGCGGACATCTTAATGAATAAAATGAAACAAAGAATGCATAGGAATAAAAGA